>JAPOQA010000027.1 GCA_026710945.1 Chloroflexota bacterium | reverse complement strand
GTGGTTCATGACCCACCACATAGCAGAGCTGAACCTGCGCGGACCTCTGCCCCGTGTAGAAATACCAACTCATGTGTAAAGTATGTCCTCGTACACCTGTAAACTATGTGTCAGGTCTATACACCCTCTCCCGTCGAGGGAGAGGGAACTCTCTCGCTTCCGCTTGAGTTGCGCAAAGGTCTCCTGGGGGAGAGGGCCGGGGTGAGGGGAGAGCGGCGCTGATCCAACTCGATGCCAACTGTTGGCAGAGATACGCATTAGACTGGAAAGCGCGCGCCTGCCCGTACTCGATTCGGAGGTCTCCCTAAGGCAGCAAAAGCGAGCGCAATGGAGTAAGCCAAGCAAAGGAGTGTTACATGATCAGGATCACCAGCGATTTCGAATGTGGCAATGGGAAAGCAATCGAACAACTGGCACCAGACCACTTTCGCCTGCAGGTAGATGGCGACAAGCAGAGCGGCTACTGCGGGTACTTTTGCTTCGACGTGATCAATGATGGACCGGCGACTGACGTAACTATCGAGCTGTGGGAAGATGCAAAGTTCGAGAAGCCCACCGGATATCGCACGCTCTTCCCAACAACAATCTGGTTCAAGCCGGTGGACTTCCATCGCTATCGACCCTTGCCGGGTACGCCGCCCGCAAGCATCGAGGGTCACATTACTTTCACCGTGCCCGTGGAGCAAGACCAGCACGTGCGTGTGGCAATGACGTACGTGGCTCCCTACAGCGAAATTGCCGAGAGCCTGCGCCAGTTCGCGGCGGAGCGCGCCGACCGCTGCGCGCTCTTCTCCGTAGGCACGTCAGTGCAGGGCCGAGAGATATTGGGACTACGCGCGGGCACGCCGGGCAAGCCGAAACTCTTCTGCGTGGCCGGCCAGCATCCGCATGAACACGCCGGTGTTTGGGGGGTGCTGGGCATTGCCGATTTCATCTCTTCGGCATTGCCGGATGCAGAGGCGCTGCGCCGTGAACTTGATGTGTTCATAGTGCCCACGGTAAACCCGGACGGCAACGTGCTCGGCCGCAATGCGTTCAATGCCGAAGGCTTCGACATGTACCAGGCATTTGGCGATCACCCCGCTGCCGACCTGCCGGAAGCCCACGAAAGCCGCTTACTCTGGAATTGGGTAGACACGGAAAGGCCCGCGCTCTGGATGAATTTCCACTGCTTTACCGGTTGGCGGCTTAATAGCGAATTTCCCTACGATGGCTGGTATGAGGTAGAAGACCGTACCCTATTTAGCGATCCTGAGCAACGTAGGCTCTATGCCGCCGTCTGCGACACCATGCGCCTGGAGACCGACGGGCCTTCCACCCACGAGCGGGCGAGTATCCACCAACCCAACACGCTCTGCTACCAATTTGCCAAGCGCCTCGGCGTACCGCATGCATTCTATGAGATCAATAACGGCACTGCGGGCAAACACCTTGGCGCGCAACGGGCGATTCACGTTTTCAAACGCGTGACAAACACGCTGCTGCATCACGTGTGAAACACTAGTTTACCGTGGCAGGGGCGACACGCAGTGTGAGCCGCGTGTTGCTCAAGGAGGCGGCGTTTTTCGTCATTCCGGCAAAGTCCGGATTCGAAGAGACCACGAATCACGGGCAAGAGGCTGTGGTGTCCCTAACCCTCTATTTGGCGTAGGAGCAATTGGCGCTTGCAGCGAAACGTGCAACGCGCGTGAGCTACGCAGGATTTAAGCCTGCGCTACTAAACTACAGAGCAGCGGGCGGGTGAAATCCCACCTGCGCAAATTAAGAGGTTTCCCCGAGTACTCCCTTGTATTCTCGCAGCGCACATTACTCTGGGTGCGCCTTGGAGAGGCAACTCTCTACGCGGTAGCCTTGACCCGTTTCTTCCTGGGGTGGAGGGCAATGCCCAGGACTTCGTTTACGTTTTCTACCGGATGAAAGGTGATATCGTCGCGGACGTGCTCCGGAACGTCCACCAGGTCTTTCGTGTTCTCTTTGGGCAAGACAATCGTGCGGATACCGGCGCGGTGCGCGGCGAGGACTTTTTCTTTCAAGCCCCCGATTGGCAGCACGCGGCCGCGCAACGTCATCTCGCCGGTCATGGCTACGTCGCGCCGCACCGCCCGCTCGGTGAGCGCCGAAATCAATGCCGTGGTGAGCGTTATGCCGGCGCTGGGGCCTTCTTTCGGTACGCCGCCCGCAGGCACGTGGATATGGACGTCCGTCTTCTCCCAATCGTAGTCCTGCAAGTGCAGCCGCTTCGCGTGCACGCGGGCATAGCTCAGCGCCGCGCGCCCGGATTCTTTCATCACCTCTCCCAGTTTGCCGGTAAGGATGAGTTTGCCCTTCCCCGGCACCAGGGTTACTTCCACGGCGATGATGTCACCGCCAAATTCCGTCCACACGAGACCGGTTGCCGTGCCGACCTGATCGTCCTCTTCCGCCATACCGTAGAAGAACTGCGGCGCGCCAAGGTACGAGTTTAAATTCCGGATGCTTACCGATACTGTCGTATCGTCGCCTTCCGCGTGCTTGCGCGCCACCTTACGGCAGACCGTCGCCACCTGCCGCTCCAAATTGCGCACTCCCGCCTCACGCGTGTATTGGCGCACCATACCGCGCAGAGCGCCTTCAGTAAACCGCACGTTGCTCTTCTTCAAGCCGTGTTCGGCCCGCTGTTTCGGTACGATATACCGCGTAGCAATTGGCAGCTTGTCTTCTTCCGTATAGCCGGGGAGTTCGATTACTTCCATGCGGTCGCGCAACGCGACCGCCAACGTATCTACGGTGTTGCCCGTGGTTATAAAAATAACGTTGGAAAGATCGTAGGGCACCTCAAGGTAGTGGTCGGAGAACGCATAGTTCTGCTCCGGGTCGAGCACCTCGAGCAAGGCCGCGGATGGGTCTCCCCGAAAGTCTGCGCCCATCTTCTCGATCTCATCCAGCATGAAAACCGGATTTACCGTACCTACCTGGCGCATGGCCTGCAAAATGCGGCCCGGCAACGCTCCCACGTAAGTTCGCCGATGGCCGCGGATCTCCGCTTCATCGCGAATTCCGCCCAGAGAAATGCGCACGAACTTCCGGCCGAGCGCCTGCGCAATTGAGAGGCCAAGCGAGGTCTTGCCTACTCCCGGCGGCCCCACGAAGCACAAAATCGGCGTCCGCATGTCGGGGGCGAGCTTGCGCACCGCAATGTATTCGAGGATGCGTTCCTTTACTTTGGGAAGGCCGTAATGGTTTGCGTTCAGGACCTTTCCTGCGTGCTCAATATCCAAGTCATCTTGGCTTGGTTCTCCCCAGGGCAAGGCCAGCAGCCAGTCCAGATAGGTTTGGATAACGCTTACTTCCGGGCTGGCGGTGGGCATCGCTTCCAGCCGGTCAAGCTCCTTGTACGCCTTTTCCTTCACGTCCTCCGGCAGCGGTGTCTCCTCCACTCGTTCCCGCAAGTCGGCGATATCGCTGCTGACCTGATCGGTCTCTCCCAACTCCTTATGAATGAGCTTGAGCTGTTCACGCAGAAACCGCTCGTGTTCTTCGGCGTCTGTGGATGTGGGCGCGGCATCCTCGTCGAACTTGCGCTGCAATGCGAGGATTTCCAATTCGCGCCGTAAGTGCGCGATCACTTTTTCCACGCGTGTAGGTACGTCAAGTTCCTCCAACAACTCTTGCTGCACCGGCGTACTCAGATCGATTGTATAGACGATCAAGTCTGCCAAAGCGCCGGCATCGTGGGTGTTGATCGCCTGCACGTACGCTTCGTCCGGAAGGTCCTTGCTTAGGTCTACCGCTTCCTTGAAGAGCGCGAGCATCGCCTGCATCTGTGCCTTAAACTCTTCGCCTTCCGCAGGCGGCGGCTCAACGACAATAGCCTGCACGCGAATATGTGGGTCTAATTGGAGAAAGTGGGTGATCGTCAGTCGGCGTTGTCCCTCCACCAAGATGCTTACGCTGCCATCCGGCATCTTGAGCGTACGCCGTATGGTGACCTCTACGCCGACGAAGTAGAAGTCTTCAGGATTGACCTCTTCGATGTTTGGGTCACGCTGCGTCACCACAAAGAGCTTGCGGTCGCCGTCGAGCGCATTGCTAACGGCGTCCAGCGAACGCTCGCGCGCGACAATGAGCGGCACCGTCATCCCTGGGAAAACCACCTGATCGCGGATAGCCAGTACCGGTAGCTCCACCGGATGGAGCATCGCATCCATCAAGTCAATGTCACTGTCGCGGCGGTCTGCGGAGCGCGTCTTCTTCCTCTTCGGCCCGTCTCCGTTGGCCGTGGCGGTCTCCCCCGAGGCTTCTTCCGACGCCTTCCGCTTCTTCGCTACTGTCTTGCTCTCTTTCGCCATAGTTCCCCTTGCGTCTATGAGACAGAATTCCCGCAGCGCTTCAGCAATGCCGACGGGTTCTCCTGCCGAATGGTTTCCAAATGAGTAGGATCCAGACCCGCTCCGAGGATAACTTTTGCCACCAGGTCTTCGGTGAGCAAGTCCCCGGGCGCGTGAGCGTCACTATTCACGATCATGGTGGCGCCGACCTCTTGGCAGACTCGCGCCACCCGTCCGTTGGCGGCGCTGTGCCCTTTGCGCGCCGAGAGTTCGTAGACCAATCCGCGCTCCCGGCCTACCCGGGCTTCTTCAACAGTCAACAGTCCGGGATGCGCCAAGACATCTACCGCCGCACATTCCGCCGCCGCGGCGTTTGTGCCCGCCGGTACGGGTTCCGAGATCGTTTCGCCGTGCACCGCAACCACCTGCGCGCCTGCCGCCTTGCAGCGCTCCGCCAACGCACCGAGCGCCCGCGGCGCGACATGGGTGATCTCAACTCCCGCCAGCGCCGTGATGGGCATCTCCCGATTAATGACCTCACACTCCCGCAGCAGGGCTTCACACACGTATTGGTAGTTTGCGTACCCCACATGATCGGTTATGGCTATCGCATGGTACCCGGCGGCAACTGCGCGCTGCACAAGCTCCGCAGGTGAAAGGACACCATCACTGAGAAAAGTGTGAGAATGGAAGTCAATTAGCATGCGCGGAGTGTCTCTTCTGCCGCCAGGTTCAACAAGGATTCCTATACTCAGTGTACCTAACGGGCGGGAATGGCTACAAACTGCCGAATACGCCAAGTCTACCGCACGAACGCGCCCAGCGCCTTGGCGATTTCACCACTATTCACAATCGTTACGTCTCCCGCTGCGGCGAAAGTTGTATCGACCCGCCACCACTGAAAGGCCGCCCGTTGCGCGCGGACCACCACTACGTTGCCGTAGTCCTGGATACTCATTGGCAATCCGAACCGGTCGAGCCAATTGGGAGTGTTCTGAACATACCTGGCGATGGCAGGAGCTTGATACAAGATGGCTATGTGCCGGCCCGCCACCTGGTCCCAATTGAGCCCATCGTCCGCGGACGTGTCATCCGGCGGCGGGATTAGATACCGGGCCGCCAGCACCGGATCGAAGCCCTTCGCGCTAAGCTGGTCGAAAACATTGAGATAGACAAAGGAGCGGGTTGCCGGTTGCCACTGCAGTACACCCTTCTGAAAGAACTGCGTAGGCCTGCCCTCATAGGTAATGGCACGTGTGAGCGGATAGCCCAGAGCCGCAACTCCCCCAATGCGCCGGAACTCCGCCAGAAACGGCACTGCGCCATACGACTTCGAGCCATCAACGACGTCATAGCAAGGCAACGTGACCACTTCTCCGGCCAGCGTGGGCGTCTGTCCTGTCGTCTGGCTGAAGCAAGCGAAATCACCAGCTTCGTATTCCGTTACAAGATGCGGCGTGCCCTGCACAAAGCGCAACTCAAGTACATACGGCAAGAAGGCCGACTGCGTAGAAAACGACCACGTGCGCGCAAACGTACCCACGTCGCTGTCCTCGGCATTCCCGGCGATGCTCACGGTGAAGGTCTGTCCGGCGCCAAGCGGAAGCTCGGTCATGAAGTACGCCCAGCTATCGTCGTCAACCCGGCGGTAGGCCAATGATACGCCTGCTTGGTCGACGATGTGCAGACTCGTAATCTTCAGGGACTCTTGCAACCAAGGCGATACACCGACACTTATGGGACTGCCGACAAATCCCTCGGTGTCCGGCAGCGGGTTTGGACGTTCCGTCATCGGCAAGAAGCTCGTCGGCACGTCCGCTTGCCCATCGCCGGGATAGACGTACAGTCGATCAACGTCCGGCGAGTCGTCGAGGCAACCACCAAAGTTGAACACGCTCCCTCCCACGCTCTGGCCATAGCCTACAAAAGTCAACGCCGGGTGCAGCATGATCGTGCGGTGATAGACGCTATTCACTAATGCGTCCACTGCCGCTACCGGATCGTCACTAATCGAGGAGGCTGACTCGCCGGTGCACCTTCCCGTGAAACCGGCGGCCCTGATGCGGTCTGTCGGCGTCGCGCCCGTGAAACCGGCGCCGGTGGGATCCTGGTGGTGCCCGGTAAAACCATTCTCGGCATAATACGCCGCTTGGGATTCCGCCGCCTGCTGCAAACTGGCGTCAGCCTGCACAGGAGGCGACTTGGCATGCGCGCGCAACTCGTTGAGTCTGGCTATGGCTTGTTCCTGGGGAGTGGCATCCGACGCCTGCGCCGGCGCGAAAGGCGCGCACAGGATGATGAGAACTGCGAGCGCAAGCGCGACCAAACACTGTCCAATCCCCATGCGAAGCCAAACATCCGTCGCAGAAGGGGAGCTTAATCTAGAGCGTAGCCTGTCCATAAATCTCGACTTGACCTGCGCGCCTAACCCAGTTGAGCGGGTACCACTACCTTCCTCCAGCATAAACCGCGCCGCCCATTTCGTCAGCCCACAGCCACGTCAGCCAACGTAGTCCGTGAGCCAAAGCGGACTTGCCCAAGCCAATTGGCGGTTGCCCTGCGTGACACGGGCCCAATCGGTAGCGTAGGTTTGCAACCTGCGCCGACCAGGGTTGCTCTGCGTCACACGGGCCCAATCGGTAGCGTAGGTTTGCAACCTGCGCCGACCAGGGTTGCTCTGCGTGAGCGGATGTAATAGAAGACTAAGGGTCGGTCATCAGAAAACGTGGGCGTGAGCGCCAGCGTGTCCTCTACCTCGACCCTACGCCGCGCGTGGGATAGAGTAGTACATATTCATGGTCGCCACAAGTGGTTGTTCCCTTCCAAGGCTGAAAAATTCTATGGCTGTAGAAACAGATTCCGCGCAGTTCAGCGACCTCGCCGCCGACATCTTGCGGCGGCACGACAACCGCGAGCAAGAGGCGAATATCACCAGCGCCGTGCGTGACTTTCTGATCAATTCCGGGCTCGTGCGCACGGAAGACGTCCAAGAAGAGAACCCGCCTTCGCAAAGCTCCCGCCAGGCGGTTGATCTGCGCGCGCTCGATACCTTTATCGAGTTCAAGCGCCGTATCGGGCCGAGCGGCATCACGCCCAATCCCGACTACGTGCAGCAACTCGACGACTACCTTGCGCAATCTGCCACCGAGGGCAGGGGCGTGCGTATGGGTATCCTGACGGACGGCAAGCACTGGCTATTGCGTTGGCCCGGCGCGGGGGCGGTCAGAACTGCGCGCCCGTACGCCTTCATTCTCGAATCACCTGACAGCGGCGCTGATCTCTACAAGTGGCTGCGGGACGAGGCCCTCGCCGCCACGCCGCAGACACAACCCGACCGCCAGAGCATCAAGGCGCGTTTCGGGCCGGACAGCCTCCTCTACCAACGTGACATCGATACCCTGCGGCAACTCTACCAGTCCACGGCCAACAGCGAGACCGTCGCGGTCAAGCGGCGGCTGTGGCACAACCTGCTCATGGCGTCCCTGGGTGAAATTGCCCGTGGGCGGGATCAGATGGACGATCTGTTCGTCCGCCACACGTACCTGAGCATGACCATCGGCATGGTGGTGCAGGCGTCGTTTGGCATCGACATTGCCGAGGTCGCGGAAAGCGAGCCGTCCGCCCTGCTGAACGGCCGCCGCTTTCACAACGCTACCGGCTTGCACGGCATCGTCGAATCGGACTTCTTCGCCTGGCCCGTCGAGGTGGAAGGCGGGTCTTCATTGGTCAAGACCCTCGCCCGCCGCGTGGCGCGCTTCGTCTGGAGCAACGCTCCCGCCGACGTGGGCGCGATCCTCTACGAGACCGTGATTCCGCCGGATGAGCGCCGCCAGCTTGGAGAATACTACACCCCGGACTGGCTCGCTCGCGCCATGGTGTCCGAACTCGTCTCTGACCCCCTCAGCCAACGGGTGCTCGACCCCGCCTGCGGTTCCGGCACCTTCCTTGTGGCAGCGGTCGTGCATTTCCTGGAGGCGGCTCACCACGCCAAGCTAACTCCCCGAGCAGTTATAGAGAATCTGCGGGTGGCGGTGACGGGCATTGACGTACATCCGGTGGCCGTGCACCTGGCCCGCGCGGCCTGGACGCTGGCAGCGCGGCCGGCCATCGTAGCCGCCGTCCAAGCCGGCTACGCCAACCCCATCTCCGTGCCGGTCTACCTCGGCGACGCGCTGCAACTGCGCTTCCATACCGGCGACATGATTGCCGCGAACGAGGTGCGCATCGAGGTGGAGGATGAGGAGAACACGACCTTGATATTTCCCACGTCTCTGGTAGCCCGCGCCGATACGTTTGATCCGCTGCTGAGCGACGTGGCCGACGCCATCGAGCGGGGCGCCGATCCCCACGTGGCCCTGGACGACCACGCCATCACCGACGCCTACGAGCGCGAGACCCTGCAGCAGACCATCGCCGTCATGCAGCGCCTCCACGCCGCCGGCCGCGACCACATCTGGGCCTACTACACCCGCAATCTCGTGCGCCCGGTCGTCCTCAGCCGCGAAAAGGTGGACGTAATCATCGGCAACCCACCGTGGCTCATCTACCGCAATACAGCGCGTATCCTGCGCTCAGAATTGGAACAACAGAGCAAAGACCGCTACGGAATTTGGGTCGGTGGCAGGCATGCCAACCACCAAGACATATCCAGCTTGTTCTTCGCCCGCTGTGTTGACCTCTACCTAAGAGTCGGCGGCGTCATCGGAATGGTGCTACCCCATAGCGCGTTGCAGGCGGGCCAACATGCCAAGTGGCGCACCGGCGATTGGCATTCCAAACCACAGGGCAGAGGCCGTAACCGTTCCGCCGACTTCACCTTGTTGGTGGCGTTCAACCACAAAAGGGCTTGGGACTTAGAGGGACTGGATCCCAATACGTTCTTCCCGATGCCTGCGTCCGTGGTATTCGCGCGGCGGCTCGACGCTACCGACGATGACTTGCAGGCTGTGCCTCTCGTTGGTGAGGTGGAGCGCTGGCAAGGGAAACCCGGGGAGAATCCCGATAGAGGAACTCGCACGATCATAAACTCCACATCGGTCAAGATTATATCGCCCTATGCTAGCCACTCCCGTCAAGGGGCAGCAATCGTTCCACGCTGCCTGTCCTTCGTGGAAGAAACTGAAAATCTCGCAATCATTCAGGCTGGTCAGACGGTGACCGTGAATCCTAGACGGGGAACCCAGGATAAGCAACCGTGGCGCAGCCTGGATCTTGCCGCCATCACCGGCCAGAGCATTGAGAGGCAGCACGTCTATCACGTCCACTTGGGTGAGACTGTAGTCCCTTACGCGACGCTTGATCCACTTAAGGCAGTTCTGCCGCTGAGACAAGGTGACTCTCAGTTGCCTATTGATAGTGAAAATAGGGACAGTATCAACGTTGGCGCGTTGGGATGGAGAATGCGTGAGCGCTGGCAGACAGTCAGCAACTTGTGGGAGAAAAACAAGAGACCGGTCAATAAGCTAAGTCTACTTGGAAGGCTAGACTATCACCGCGAACTTTCTGCGCAACTGGCGTGGCAGCAAGACCCGGGAAAGAGGCCCGTCCGCTTGGTGTACGCGGGTTACGGTCAGCCAACGGCAGCGATCATCGAGGACGATGCCATCATCGTTGATTACAAGCTCTTCTGGACTACCTGCAAAGACTATTGGGAAGCCTATTACCTGCTCGCGATTATCAACAGCGAGACGCTGTATGAAGCAGTAAAACCCCTAATGTCCAAGGGCCAATTCGGTGCTCGCGATTTGCAGAAGCACCTCTGGAAGCTGCCCATCCCAGAATTCGACCCCGCCGACCCGCTGCACGCCGCCATCGCCGACGCGGGTGAAGCCGCCGCCATCGGCGCGGCCCAACAACTCGCCGCCCTCCGCGCCCAACGCTCAAATCCCAGCCGCGCAACCAAGCGCGGCAGCCCCCGCCCCCTCACCGTCATCATCGCCCGCCGCGAACTCCGCAAATGGCTCCGCACTTCCCCCGAAGGCAAAGCCGTAGAGGATGCCGTGAGAGAATTGTTGAAACAAGAGTAGTCTGTGTAGGTGCCAGTGCAGCCCTAGGTATCCTGTCATCCGTCGCCAGATCTGTACCGTAAATCTGTGTGGCAGGGCACGGGTTCGGGGCACGAGTGAACTCATACCGCACAATCGCATTAGCGATTCTGGTTTTGCTAGACAGCGATGGAGCAGTTAGCAAGTTCCCTCCTGGCAACATGCCCCTGCAAAGTAAGCCTTGTACTGGTTTTCAATCGATATCAATCAAATCCAATTCCGATCTGTAGGCGGGGAATGGAATGGTCATTGGATAAGATGTACCGGAACATCGGGGTTTAATGTCGGCCTCATGCAAGTGAATCATTTGCGTCAAGTACAAGACCGCACGGCGTGCCACTTTGAGCAAGCAAAGCAAATCCTTAGTGGCGTCAGACCAACTGACGTGTTCGCTCCATTCGGATGAAACAGGTGCTCCCTCAGAGTGAATGACAAAGAAGCGGTGAGTTGCAGCGTGCCGATACTGAAGGAACTTTCTCAAGTGGGATTGTGACTTTTCTTCTAATTCAGAACTAAGGTCAATTAGAGCGATAAGTCCCGAGTTCCAATTCCCAGCCGGAGTCCTTAGCGCGTTCGCAAGGGCAGGCTCAAGTTCTGTCCCTTTATTGTTCTTATAGGGAAGAGTGGCAAAATTCACGCTGCGCACATTGCGGTTGGAACGCAAGTATAGGTGAACGAAGACTGCGACTTTGTCCAAAACGTCCACTGCAGCTTTCAGTGCGATCGTAGCAATTCCCGGCTCGACGCCCCAGCTTGCATAATCCAGCGTATCCCAGAAAAAGGCACGCTTTGTGATGGACTGTACGTGATCTTGAAACGGTATTGGAATCTCGCTCGTAAGCCAAGTGAGATACCGAGCAGTAATGTAATCCTGCTTGATTGCATTGAAAGCACCAAGAATTTCCTTGGCGGCTTTGAGAGGCTCTCCATCGGGGGAAATTCTTGGCTCCTTTAAACTAAAGCTAATCTCTCTAAAGGAGAGTGGATCAAGCACATCTGAATCTTCGCGAATACAATCGGGTGAGATGTGCAGAAAGAACCTGTTGTTCAGACACCAATTGAGATGACTGTCACTGAGCGTTTGACGATTATTTTTCGGTTTCAAAGGCGTACCTGAAGGTGTTGATATGTAGGCACGACACTTCTCGAACACTTCAAGTGCTTGCCTTCCGCCGGAGTTCAAGACACTTTTCTCATTCTCTATAGCTGCGTCAAGGTTGGTGGCTGCTTCAAGCAATATGTGTGATTGGTGCTCTCCCATTAGCGGCGCGGCAAAGAAAAGAGCCATGCCTCGGTTGCCGAGGGCCATGCCATACGATGGGTCGAGCCTAAGTGCCTGGTCGTAGCAATCAAGGGCGTCAAGATACCGGCCCTGATTGTCGTAGGAGTTACCCCAATCTGTAAAGGCTTTCAGGCGTTGCTCGATATCTGCGTTGTCGTCATTGGCAACAGACTCATATAATTTTCGAGAATCGCGAAGTTGACAACGCATCTCCAGCCATGCAGTGCTAAGGCCGTTTTGGTTCACAGCAATTTTCCAAAGTTGCGATTTAGCATTGGCTAGGTTGTAAGAAATCGTCGCCGAACGCTTAGGGTCCAATTCACTTAGGATTCGAACACCCTTATCTACCAAGTCGACACTCTTGAGCTGACCGCCGACCTCAACGTAAGCACAGCCGAGAAAGTGTTCAACTGGCAACTCTTGACCTGGGTCTGCTCGCAAGGACTTTGCAAACTCCAAAGCTCCCGATGCGTCTCCTTCATCCAGAAGTTGAAAAAGCCTGTGCCCGGCTTCCTCCAATTTTGCGATGCTGTCGATTGTCAGCGATTGCATGGTGCTACCCTGGCAATGATACCTACTTGGTCATCAATGCAGATCCAATAGCGACACTGGCAAGTTTGTGTTGAGCATGATTTGACTATATGTTCCAAAATACTCGCAGCCAAAGGGCAATCGCGCCATTGCCCTGCCTGAGTAGTGCAGTACTGTGCTACAGTCCAGTCGCTACTATACAATGTCCGATGTGTGGTTAAAGCACTATTGTTTTATTAAACACCGCAGGACTAAGGCGCGGGAAACGGGATACGCATGGGCAAGCTGAACGTCGGCCTCATTGTCACAGTCCTCGCGGTCGTGGTCGGGCTGTGCCTTGTTTTCCTGACAGCGTATCATTTCGCGCCTGACGCGACGCGCGTGAAGGACGTGCTGTGGGGCATGCAGGCGGGGGTGACGGCGTTGGCAGTGATCCTGGGTGGGATCTTCGCCGCCTACAAGTGGCAGGCATTCCGCGAATCCGAGCCGCACCTGACGATTGTGAACAGCGTATCCCATAGGTTCATTGGCGATAGCTATGTGCACGTCGCGGTCATGGCAACCTTGCATAACGGCTCAAGGGTCAAGATGGAGTTCCGCGAAGCGTTCTTCTTGTTGCAGCAAATAAGCCCGGTGTCGGACGAGGACGCGGAGGCCCTCTATGCCCAGTACAGCCAGGCACTTGAGGAGGAAGAATACGAGAGCATTCAATGGCCCACGCTGGATGAAGTTCCGCGCACATGGGACAAAGACGTGCTCATCGTGGAACCGGGCGAATCACACCAAGAAACATGCGAATTCATAGTCTCACAGGGAGTCCAATCAGTTATCATATACACGTACTTCTACAATTCGAGAGTGCCGCAAGTTCCCCAAGGGTGGGGCGCAACCGCGATCCACGACATAGATGACCGCGGTCAATGAGCGGTGGTTTTAAGGAGGGTTTCAGTGCCGGCAAGTTCTAAGGTTCGAAAAGATAACGTCGGACAAAAAGGCGGTGGGCCTAAGAAGAGGCCACCAAAGACCGTTTCGAATAGACCGCCGGGACCGATCAATCCTAAGCCTCCCCAGTCGTCGAAGCCACCCAAATGATAGTGGCCGGGCGCGTATCGTTTCCTCCTCTGTTCCCATACCACGGGCTTGCGCAGAGGCTCTTCAGACGATACGATGACTTGCTTGGGCTCATTGTCTTTCCAAAGTGTGAGGTAGTCGTGGAGCCAGGTGAGAGACACCCGGAGACCTTTGAATTCCTTGTATCCAAAGATGTAGAAGCGGTCAGCATATACACCTATTTCTACAATTCCAAATTCTCGCCGGGGACGCAAACTGCCGAGGGCTGGGTAGCAATGACATTCCATGATATTATGAGGTCGCGGCCCTAAAGCGTGTGCAATGGGAGGATATGATGGCAGATAGCGATAGAGGCGGCAAGGAAGGCTCTTTCCGAGAAGGAGGATCGCCAAAAGACCGGCCTGCCAAGATGAATGCTAAGGCACGTATCCCTGTCAAGCGCGGCACTGGCCCCAAGGAGAGGCCGCCGATTGTTAGGTCCTCGCGCAAACCCCCGGGCGGCAAGCCGCGCGCATCTAGGTAGCCTTGAATAACCTGCAAATGCGCATTTCCGCGCGAGATCGCAATTCGACATGCTGACGCGGGCTAGGAGAATGCTTCTCTAGCCTTAATCTTTACTGTGGCGAGACGAAGCGCCGTAGATTATGGCGCTCGCCTCTAGAGTTGCGGGATGCACACCTGGCCGTTGCGGGCTACGGGCATTCCAGCGTAGGCGCAGCGGTTGCCCCACTGGTCGATGGCTTCTTTGGACTTGTATTCGTTGATGACCTTATGGCGCG
Organism: Chloroflexota bacterium; assembly: GCA_026710945.1. Lineage (NCBI taxonomy): Bacteria > Bacillati > Chloroflexota > Chloroflexota bacterium. The sequence continues at coordinate 122,575 of JAPOQA010000027.1, read as the reverse complement.
AGGTGTTGCTGTAGTTGTTGCCCGCGGTGTGCAGCACCATCACGTGGATGAAGAGCACGTCGCCGGGCTTGGCAAGCATCGGCACGGGCTCGTAGTCCGCCACCTTCTCGTCGGCTACGGTATGGCCGTGTGACGTCTCCCACTCGCCCATCAGGTGGCTGCCGGGCAGCACCGTAGTCGCGCCTTGGTCTACGTCGTTGGCGTCCAGGTAGATGATGGCCGCCGCCAGGTCCGACTTGCTGTGAAGCTCGTACGGCCAGTCCTGGTGCCAGCCCTGTTCATTCGTGAAGCCCGGCGGATTGTTGCGCACCTTGCCATTGTGAAAGTCGATGTCCGGGCCGAAGAGGTCGATGAAGACGTTCACTATGCGGGGGTCGGTAACGTTGTTGAACCAGTAATCGCTCGCCAACGGCTGGTCCATGATGCCCTGTACGTTCTTGGGGTTATAGGGGTCGATGGGATACCCCTCCGCCTGCTCCATGAAGGTGTATCTCATGGCCTTGGGCCGGCCATCGGTATTCGTAATGAGGTCGTGAAACTCCGCCCGCATCTCCTCCATCTCAGCGGCGTCGTACAACCCCTCCATCACCAGATAGCCGTTGTCATCGAAAAACTGCTTCTGCTCCGGCGCTAAAGTCACCAACTGCGCAGTAGCCATTAGGCTCACTCCTTCTCAAAGACTCTCCTAAGTACAACCAATATCAGACTCATCACCGGTGATTATACACTCTTTTTCGCGAGACGGAACGCAAGTTGCGCGCACGGCGCGTGCGAACCTGCGCTACCGGAGCCGCCGACGCCCGATTCGTTTTCCGCCTCTTGACCCAAGAGCTGGGTGGCACGGAGCGTAGCAGGCTCAGAGCCGACCAGCCTGCCCCTGCCCCGTTCGCCCTTGCTCAGGTCGAACGGGGCAGGGGCTTGTCCCCAATGCTGTCACGTAAGAGCGGACGGATTCAATTTTCTCCGTTCGTGCTGAGCCTGTCGAAGCACAAACGGAGCGTAGAAGGCCCAAAGCCGTCCAATCCATGCGCGAGCCGTTCACCCTTCGACCCTTCGACAAGCTCAGGGCGAACGGGGCGGGGGCTTGTCTCCAATTTCGACCTGGCTCAGGGCGAACGGCTTGGACGCTGGATCAATGCGCCAAGATTGGGGCTTTTCCCCGCACTTTGGGCGGAACGGAACCGAGCTACTCTGATTGCTGCGCAAGTCTCTCAAGTATTGCGGTGCCCCGACGATACTTGCGTGCTCCAACTCTCCGTTCAGCAGCAGCGCCTACTGCTCCACCAGCACCCGGCCGCCGCCGTGGGAGCTTTCATACACTGCTTCGCCGAACGTGAGGGACTTGTAGCTATCCCAGAGGTCGGGGCCGCTGGTTTCCAGGCCCAGGCAACGGCGCGCGAAGTGGCGCACCTCGCCGGTGTAGCCGTAGTTTATCTGGCTGCGCCCTAGGCCGGTCCAGGAGGGATCGAGCGTGTAGTTATAGCGGCCGAAGCCCGGCGCTTCTTGCGTCCACTCCTCGCGGGGCTGGTACGTGACCTTCATCATGTCTTCGCACACTACGTGATTCTCAAACCCAATCAGCTCCAGCGTCTCGATGATGTCACGGAAAGCTACCTTAGAATCGAGGGTATTAATATCCATCTGGCCGACGGTGCCGTTCACAAACTCCAGATTGATGAGATACGAGAAATTCTGCGGTCCCACCTCGTAGTAGAGGGCGTTCACGGCGCGCACGTCCCCGCCAAAGAAGCGCACCAAGTCGAAGATGTGCACGCACTGGCCGATGAGAAACGCGCGCTTGGCGGAGTCAATACCCCAAATCTGCGGATACTTGCCCTGCCCGAACTTGACCTTGAGCACGTGCAGACCGCCAAACTCCGGCCGCGCCACAATCTCCTTGGCGATGGTGTACACGTCGGCGAAGCGCTTCATGAAGCCCACCTGGCCCCACGTGTTATTCGCCTCTGCGAGTTCGGCCAGTTCCTTGGCCTCAGCCGAAGTATTGGCCGACGGCTTCTCCGTGTAAACCGGCAGGCCGCGCTTGAGCACCACCGGCGCCAGCTGATACTGCTGCGGCGCCGGACCGATGGTGAAGACACCATCCAACTCTTCAGTATCGAGCATTTTGTCCATGTCGGTGTAAACACGCCGCGCCCCAAAGTTGCGAGCGTTGCGCTGGGCCTTTTCTTCGTCGATGTCGCAGACGGCAACGAGGTCAATCTCGGGAATAAGTTGAATCTGAGGAAAGATCGAGGCCGTGGCAAATGAACCACAACCGATGAAGGCAAGTCTGGCTCGGCGCTCGGTACTCATGGGGGGATTCGCTCCTTGCGATGGGGGGCACGGTGCAAGCGCACTGGGGAGAACATTTCGAGAGCAGCCTCATTGCACCGTCAAGAGTATTACGGCAATTATATTCCCAGGCTGCAAGCGTATCAATGCCGGGCTGTCCCTCGCATTTGCCCGGACATGGCAGCAATTGCAATCGGTCGCCCTCACCCTAACCCTCTCCCCCTGGGAGAGGGCCTCGATTGGAGTCATTCAACGGGGTTGGTCAATCAGCTATTTGCTCCACTGTTGTCCTCCGGCGGCGCTCTCCCCGCCGCCCCGCTCGCCCTCACCCAAACCCTCTCCCCCGGGAGAGGGCCTCGATCGGAATCATTCAACGGGATTGGTCAATCAACTACTTGCTCAACTGTTGTCCTCCGGCGGCGCTCCCACCACCGCCCCGCTCGTCTTCACCCAAACCCTCTTCCCCAGGGACCTTTGCATAACCCTTCACCTTTGAGGGGGAAGGTTGGGATGGGCGTGAAACGACTTAACATCATGCTATCTCTAGCTATAAAGGCGCTCTGGATTCCGGCTTGCGCCGGAATGACGGAGTTACGCAAGGTTCTCGATGGCCGCTACTGTTCCACCAGCACCCGGCCGCCGCCGTGGGAGCTCTTATACACCGCTTCCCCGAACGTGAGTGCCTTGTAGCTATCCCAGAGGTCGGGGCCGCTGGTTTCCAATCCCAGGCAGCGGCGGGCGAAGTGCTCCACCTCGCCGGTGTAGCCGAAGTTGCGCTTGCTGATCGAAAGGCCGGTCCACGAGGGTTCCAGAGTGAAGTTGTACCGGCCGAGGCGCGGCGCTTCTGCCGACCACGCCTCTTGGGGCTGGTACTTGACCTTCATCATATCCTCACACACCACGTGGGTCTCCATGCCGATGAGTTCCAGCGTCTCGATGATGTCGCGAGTCCCCACCTTGGAATCGAGCGTATTGATGTCCATGTGGCCGACCGTGCCGTTCACGAACTCCAGGTTGATGAGATAGGAGAAGTTTTGCGGGCCGACCTCATAGTAGAGCGCGTTCACGGCGCGCACGTCGCCGCCAAAGAAGCGCACCAGGTCAAGGATATGCACGCACTGGCCGATGAGAAACGCTCGCTTGGCGGAGTCAATACCCCAAATCTGCGGATACTTCCCCTGGCCGAACTTGACCTTGAGCACGTGCAGGCCGCCAAATTCGGGACGGGCAATGACTTCCTTGGCAATCCGATAGACGTCGGCGAAGCGCTTCATGAAGCCCACCTGGCCCCATGTGCCGTTCGCCTCGGCCAATTCAGCCAGTTCCTTGGCCTCCGCCGAGGTATTGGCCGACGGCTTCTCCACGTACACCGGCAGACCACGCTTGAGCCCCACCGGCGCAAGCCGGTACTGCTGCGGCGCCGGGCCGATGGTGAATACGCCGTCCAACTCTTCGGTATCGAGCATCTTTTCCATATCAGTGTAAACCCGGCGCGCGCCAAAGTTGCGGGCATTGCGCTGCGCTTTTTCTTCGTCGAGGTCGCAGACGGCAACGAGGTCGATCTCGGGAATAAGCTGAATCTGAGGAAAGATCGAGGCCGTGGCAAAGGAGCCACAACCGATGAAGGCAAGCCTGGCGCGACGCGCGGTATTCATGGGGGAATTCGCTCCATTAGGTAAGGTCGTGGCGCAGCCAAATCGCGGCGAGATGTAGGTTGGCTGGCATTCCACGCCCGGGAAGTGTATTAGGGCAATTATATTCTCAGGGTGCAAGCGCTTCAATGCCGCGTACATGCAAAAAGCATCCCACTCAAGAGTGAATAGAGAAGCTTGAACCGTCATTCCGGCAAAAGCCGGAATCCAGGGGTTCTCAAGCACGAGACAACAGGGCCGCAAAGCTTGCGCTAAAGAGTAGTTGGATTCCGTGCCACACGCAGAGGCGAACTTGCGCGGGAATTGTACGTGTTGAGTAATTCGTTGACAGAACCCTCAACTCACTGGACTGTGTCGAACGTACATGTCATTCCTGTAAGTGTTGAGCAAATCGTTGATAGAATCCGCTTTCCATTCTGAGGAGTTGACGGCGCATGTCAATCCGAGCGGAGCGTCGAACAGGGTTCGCGGAATCTAGGGCCCATGCAACGTGTCGCCCAATAGGCTCAACATCTTAGATTCCTCTCTTCGCTGCGCTTCGTTCGGAATGACATGTGTACTAGTCATGTCCAACACTGCGAAAGGTTGCTCTTGTTCTCAAATCTGTCAACGAATTACCTGACATCTACAGCAATGACTGAATCCAATCCGGGCCTCCCCCTGGTTGCAGTCAGTTAGCGGCTAAAGATACCCAAGAACCCACATGACAGCAGTGTGCCGTGGGTGGCGCCAAGAGGTATATACTCATTACGAAGGCAGTTCCCAGAAGACCCAAGGGCCTGAATTCGAAAAATAAGGCCCCCGTTGGCTCCCAAGCAAGATTTGTTGCAATCCAATAAGTAAAGGAGCACCTCCATGAGCGACCAACCGAACTTTCTCATCATCCTCACCGACCAGATGCGCGGCGACAACATGCGCTGCGCCTGGCGCGACTGGCGAGGCGACACGCCCCTGCAGACCCCCAATCTCGATCGCCTCGCGGCCGGCGGCGCGCTCCTCACTCGCGCTTATGTCAATAACCCGCTTTGCATGCCCTCGCGCTCCACGTTGCTCACCGGCCTGACTCCCCGCGGGCACAACGTGCGCACCAACGGCATTGACCTGGATCCCGCCTTTCCCACCGTCACCGGCACGCTCGCGGACGTTGGCTACCGCACCCACAGCATTGGCAAGATCCACGTGCGCGTGGCCGGCGAACCCATCGGCGTGGACCCGGAGACCCTGGACCCCCTCGATTTTCCCGAGACCCGCTGGATGTGGCGCAACCGCAAAGTCTCGTCGCTGCCCACGCCCTACTACGGTTTCGCGAGCACGGAGTTGACCATCGGCCACGGGCCCGGCAATTTCGACAATCACTACCTGTGGCTGGAACGCGAACATCCGGACGTCCTTCCACATTGGAACCGCCAGGCCTCAACGCCTGCTGCCAGCGGTGCCGAGCAGTCCTACCGCATCAACGTGCCGCCGGAATACCATTACAACACCTGGATCGCCGACCGCAGCATTGCGTATCTGCAGGATGCCGCCGCGCGCGAGCAGCCCTTCATGCTGTGGGCCTCGTTCCCCGATCCGCACCATCCCTATGCCGCGCCGGATCCCTGGTTCTCCATGTACGACCGTGATTCAATCCCCGTGCCTACGCGGCGAGACAATGAACTCGACGACCTGCCGCCGCACATGCGCCTCATGTACGAGACCGACCAATGGACGTCCGGCCGGCGATTCGCCACCAAGATGCCGGACGAGCACATGCGCGAGATCATGGCCATCACCTTTGGCATGGTGTCGTTCATTGACGAGCAGGTCGGACGAATAATGGACTCTCTCGAAGAACTAGGTCTTGCAGATAACACCGTCGTCGTCTTTACCGCCGATCACGGCGACCTGCTGGGCGACCACTGGCTGCTGAATAAAGGGCCCTTCCACTTCGACGGCATGCTGAATATCCCCTCGATCTGGCGCTGGCCAGCGCGGTTCCCGGCGGGTCAAGTATCCCGGAGCCTCGTGTCGCACTTGGATATTCCAACCACGCTACTCGACCTCGCGGGAGTGGAAGCGCCGGAATATGGTCCGCCGTTTATGAAAGGTGTGCCCCAGCCGGAAGCGGAGCGGCAGATGTCACCCTTGCCAGGGAAGTCGCTCGCGCCGCTGCTTACGGGAGGGGCGGAATCCGTGCAGGACGCCATCGTCATCGAGAACGACGAGGACTATATCGGGCTGCGCCTGCGCTCCCTGGTCACTGACACGCATCAACTCACCGTCTACGTGGGCGATGACGGCGAACAGGAGTACGGTGAACTCTTCGATACGCACAACGACCCCGGCCAACTGCAAAACCTGTGGCACGACCCCTCAGTCGAAAGCCTGAAGCAAGAGCTCAAGGCGCGCCTCATGGAGGAACTGATCCGCACCGACAACCGGATGCCGAGACGGCAAAGCCATGCGTAATTCTCATGGTCTTTACTGTCTTGACGAGCAACTGCTACAATTGCAAAAGCGGCTGTGGCCGCCGCACCTACGACATTGAGTGTCCCGCAATACATGCCACCCGACCACTGGATACTCTAAGAGGGTTTTTTTAAAGGTGTTGTCTACACGAGTAACGTTCGCCCTGAGCTTGTTGAAGGGCAGTTCATGCTTCCACAGGGACTTCGCGCAGCCCTCAGCACGAATGGTTTTCATGGGCTTTGCGTACACCCCCTAAGGGCAAGTCTATAACCTGCAAGCCGCTCAGGAATCCTTACCGTCTCTCATGAGAGAATACTTGACTAAGCGCATCCCAGAGATCCTTGCCCTCACTGTCAAGAGGGTAGTGATTGCACTTCGTTGTACGTACCCCGAAGAGAAAGAGACGGCGTATTCTCTGGAATTGAGAATGAGCGGCAGAGTGCGCTACGCCGTGCGCCGCGATTTGATCCTTGCCGATGGGTCAAACGCAGTGCTGTACCAACTGGAAAGTGATGTCCGAAACCCGGAAATGCATTGAGGCCCGTGCTAGTCGGAAACATTGTGAATTACCGCTTGGCTAGCATTGAATACGGGTCCCGCATTGGGTATCAAATATCAAGCAAAATGCTACAAGAGACACGAGACGGAGCGAGCGGAGCGCGCCCGGCGGAAGGGAGGCGCACAGTGGCGGAGAGCTATGTGATGCTTACGTTGCGGTTCTTCCAAGAAGAGGGTCAGTGGGTCGGTGACTGCGAGGAATTGGGTGTCGCTCACTATGGCGAAACCCTTGATGAGGTGCACGGATTGCCGTAGCTCTGAGTGGTAGTAGAAATGGGGCAAGCAATCGGTACACCGTGGCGCATGAGACAGAGCGCAGGCCCAAGGGCCTGCGCTCTTTTCTTACGATGTCACTGATCCTTCCGGCAAGGTCCCCACTCACAGTCACTGTGATGGAATTTGCTGAGGATCCGATACGAGTCTCCCGACCTATACCCGATAGTAATCCGCCACCTTTGCGAACATCGTCGCCATGTCCTCGATGTCCTCGGTGGAGTGCTTATCGGTCCACGTCCAGCGGACGGTGGTGTCCACGTGCTCCTTGGCCTGGGGGCACATGTCGGCGCTGTATTCGATGTCTTTGGCAAATTCGTTCATCGGATGGTCCCACGGCCAGCCGGACCTGCCGGCCACGTGCGCCTTGGCTTGCATGAAGACATGGCTATCGGGCACGAGATAGTACGGCGCGGGGCCGGCGCCCGGCGTGAGGCCTTCAGCCAAAAGCGCTTCCGAAAACTCCCAGATAGAGCACCGGAACTGATCGAGATCGAGACGCACGTGGTAGAGCCAGTGAATATGGTCGCTTCCTGGAGGAGTGAATGGCGGCGTAAGACCGTCAATCTCATCAATGAGAGAGTTTAGGTGGGCAGCTCCCTGCCGCCGCCGCTCGTTCTGCTCCTCGAGCACCCCAAGCTCGGCCAACGCCAGTCCCGCCTGGAACTGACCGAAGCGATAGTTCAGGCCGAACGATTCGTGCTTGCGACCGTAGTTCGGGTGCGAAACGGCGCCGCGCGTGAGCGCAAAGCTCCGCACACGATCGGCGACTTCCTCGCTGTCCGTGGTAACAGCCCCGCCATGGTCCGCCGTTAAGTGCTTTTCCGCATCAAATGAAAAGCCGCCGACGTCGCCCAGCGAACCTGCTTTTCCCTTCACGTTCTGTCCTGAATAATTCGCCAGCGGCGCTTGGCAGACATCTTCTACGACGGTGATGTTCTTGCTCTTCCCCAGCGCCACAATCTCTTCCATTGGGCAGAGCAGACCGTAGAAGTGAACGGCAACGATGACTGCCGTGCGCGGCGACAGCACCTTCGCGATGGTCTCCGCCGTTACGTTGCCCGTGCGTATGTCCACGTCGGGGAAGATTGGGATTGCCCCCTGGGCAATGATGCCGGCGATTGTGCCGAAGTCGGTGATGGGGCTGACGACGATTTCGTCGCCCGGGCCGGCGTCCAAGCCAGCATAGAGGGAGTGGAGCGCGGCCGTGCAATTCGCAATGGAAACGCAGTATTTCGTGCCGGTGGCCTCGGCAAACGCCTCCTCGAAGCGGCTGATCATGTTGCTGGAAACGCCGCCGTCCAACACCGCGCGCACGTTGTCGTAGGCGCTCTCCGGCACATAGCGAGGAAAGACTTGCAGCAGCGGGTTATCCGACCCCCGCACCGGCGTACCTCCCTGGATGGCCAGACTCACGTCCGCAGGACTCTTGATAGCCATGAAACGCTCCTTTCCAAGTTGATTTATTGGATTATACACAGTTATGCGATAAGAGACACGGACTTCAAGGCCTGTGAAATCGCATTCTTAGCGCAACCGGCTCATGCGCAAGCCTAAGCGCCCTGTATTGTCACTCCTGGTTCGATGCTTCGACAGGCCTGTACTGAGCTTGTCGAAGTGCTTAGGAATGGCATGCTCACCACAGACGGAGAGAGCCAAATCTCGCCATGAAAGGAAAAGCCGCTCACCGTTCGGCCTGAGCCTTTAGGCCCGCCCACACCAGAACCTACTCTACCGTTCGGCCTGAGCCTTTAGGCCCGCCCACACCAGAACCTACTCTACCGTTCGGCCTGAGCCTTTAGGCCCGCCCACACCAGAACCTACTCTACCGTTCGGCCTGAGCCTGTCGAAGGCCAACCCACCACTGTGCAGAGACTCTCCTTTCAAAACAGTGAGAGCTTATCCGCCGTTCGGCCTGAGCCTGTCCTCCGTTCGGCCTGAGCCTGTCGAAGGCCATCCTAACCCACTGCTTGGCTCCCAGAGCCCGTCATTGATGAATTTCCACTACCCCGGCATTTGGAAAGAGAGCAAGAGACTAGATTTGTGGGATCGCTACCAACGCGTCCGCCTCTGCCGCCGCCTTGGCAGTGAGCGCCACCTGCATGGACTGCAACGCGCTCGCGGTGTCCACCAGTGGCTCATGACCGGAGCAGGCCTTAATCGCGAAATCGGCGAATACGTTTTGCGCGCTGGGCAAATCTGTCACCTGCCCCGCATGGTCGCTATTGTAGAGAATCACCTCGCCCTTGGCCGTAATCTCCACCTGCCCATCGGTGCCTACCACCTTCATACGACAGTCCATACCCGCAAACGCCGGGCTCACCAGGCGGTGGTGCTCCATGATGGCGGTCGCGTTCCGCTCTTGCAGGAAGTAGAGTTGACCGGCATTGCGGTAGTATGGATCGTCGGGCCGGGCGAAGTTGGACTCCCGTGCCAGCACGTGTGTGTATTCCAGACCCGTAATCCAGCGGAGGGCGTCGATGTCGTGAATGAGCAGATCGGGAATTGGGCCGCCGGAGAGCCGCTCGTCGAAGAACCATGGGGCGCGCTGCTCGCGCTTCTCCAAGGCTGAGCGCAGGCCGTAGCTCTGCACGACGTCGCCAATAGCGCCGCTGCGCACGATCTCGTGCAGCTTCGCGTAACCGGGCGTCCCCCGCAGTGTAAAGAGCTGCCCAACCTTGCGGTCCGGATGCTGTTTCACTAATGCTGCGGTGGCGTCAAGCTCTTTCTGTGTGATCATCAAGGGCTTGTCGGCCGTGACGTGCAGTCCCGCATTCAACGCGTCAATCACGACCCGTCCCTGCTCGACGGGAATCAGGCAGACCGCCGCCACGTCGAGTTGCTCCCGGGCAAACATCGTCGTGTGGTCGTCGTAAATTCGCGCGCCGTATTTTTTCTCCAGCTCACCGGCGCGAGCGCCTGCTTGGGCAACCGCCACGAGCTCAATCTCATCCGATTCATCAATGCCCGCAATCACGTGCGGCACGTGCTGCTCTACGCCAACCAAGCCAACTCTGTACGCCATTGGCTACCGCTATCCTTTCGTTAAGCTTAGAGTTACCGATTGCAAATTCAACCGTTCAATGGAGAACACTGCCTAAACCGAGGCTTTCAATGAATTAGATGGTACCGCACGCGTGACTCCTGTGCACGGATGCGCCCAGCTAAGATTCACCTTGGCCTTCGCTCACTGTCAACGCTACAGCACGGCGAGCCCTGCTCCTATCCTTGTCGCTGCCCATGTAGAGGCACGACATGTCGTGCCCCAACCGCAATAGTTTGCTCCACGGGGGCGACTCCCAGTGAAACCACTAGGGATTCCAGAGAATCGGTGGGTTTCTCCGCATCCTTCAATTATTGAGTGGCGCGGGTTCCCAACCTGCGTCCGTCTCACCATAGACAGAGAGGGACACGATCTCTCGTGTCCCTCTCTGTCTTCAACGCCTACGGCAAGAGCCTAAAGCTAGCAGATGCAGCCACCCTCTTCCAGGGCAACCGTAGCTACTTGTTGCAACTCGTCCTGGACATCTTGGACGGTGCGTGCGCCGTCCTCGATGTCTTTCCAGCCCTGACTCCAAGCGCCATTGACCTCAGATTGCTTCACAATCTGCTTGGCGCCCTCGCTGAGCTCCGCCATCTGGGCGTAGACATTGGCATCCTCGTAGGGCCACAGGGTCACCGGGCTCTGCTTGCGGCTGGCCGTGTAGCGGCGGCCGCCGAGCTGAGCAATCTGCTGGTCGGACTCCGGACCAACGAGAATCTTATAGAGTTCCCAGGCCAGATCCGCTTGTGGCGCCGATGAACTCAGATAGTTCGCGTTCAACGCCTGAATGGTGGTGCGTCCGCCGGGACCCTCGGGCAGCAGCGTGTGCCCAATGTTGAAGGGATTATCCTTGGACATGATGTTCGCTTGGAAGCTGCGCGTATTGGCGCCGCTTGCCAGGCGCGACGAGAGGGTTTCTTCTTCGAATGAAGCCGCAGCGTCGTTCTCACGCGGCGTACTGATGCGCGGCGAAACTTCGTGCTTCGTGACCAGGTCCTGTGCGGCCTGCACCGCAGCCGCGAATTCTGGCGTGGTCATCGTCGCCGCGCTGATGTCGGCGTTCCACCAGTCCGCGCCCCAGGCCTTCAGGTGATGCCCGAACCAGCCGGTGGAATGGTAGGCGTAGAAGAAGCCCCAGCGCGTGGTGTTTGCGCCTTCCTTCTTGGTGAGCTTCTGCGCAAACTCAAGCGCAGCGTCCCACGTCCACTTGCCGTCCGCCGCCAGCTCGGCCGGCGAGGTGAGACCGGCTTCAGTTGCCTGGTCTGCGTTGTACCAAAATTCCTTGCCCTGGTTGAACCAGGCAATGCCGTAGATCTGACCGGCGATCTTCTCCAGCGCGTGATCGTAGAAGTCATCGCGGGACACGTCACCGTCTTTCGCGATGAACGGGTCCAGCGGCTGGATCATCTCGTTCTGCGCAAACTGGCTGATATAAGAGAAGTGGCCGTAGTACATGTCAATGGGCACATTGCCCGCAAACGAACTCACGGCCTTCTCGATGAGCACGCCAAAACCACCGGTTACGGCATCCACCTGCAGCTCAGCTTCAGGGAACTGAGCTCGGAAATTATCGAAAATCTGACCGAAATTCTCCTCCCACACTGCTTGCGCGGTGGTGTAGTGCAGGTAGACGATCTTTTTCGGCTCCATGGCCTTGGTCTCTTCTGCCGGCTTGGCCTCTTCCTCCGCTGCCGCCGGGGCTTCGCCCTCGGCCGGCATCGCAGTTACGGCCTGCCCGCACGCGGCCGCGAGCAAACCGGCGCCAGCCACCAAGCTACCGCCGAGCAATGTTCGTCGAGTTACTCTTGCTTTCACGTATTCTTCCTCCAGGTAAATCTATGCAAATTCATCGTCTTCCCTCTCAAAGTACCGGCGCCGCCAGCCGCAAACGTCTTCCTGTTCGCGCCCATCTCATAGTCCAACTGAAACGCTCAAAGCAAGCCTGTTGACAGCATCGCGGGAGCATTCTCTATCAAAGCGTATCTCCTGATGCAAACGCTGTCGCTCATCCTCCTTTCACCTTAGTTTCCGGCTTGAACGTTGATGCACAAGCCGCTAACAGCGTTTTCACCACCGAATGCTCCACAAGGTCGGCGACCATCATTGGAAGCAGTATACCAGCTTGGCAAGCGCAAGCAAGCAGCGAGTATCGCGAGGAAGCCGCCAAGTCAATCTAGACCGTAGTAAAAGCTGCAAATGTAATAAGGGTGTCAAAAGCGTGAGTTTACATTTACCGCATTTCACTGTATGCTCATCCTAATCTGATTGAAATGCCATAGTAATCGCCATATGGCCTCACAATCAGAAAACTGACTATACACGCGCTTGCAAGTTGCCGAAGCACTCGCTATGAAACGTCTCGCGGCACACCTTGGGATCGCCCTGCTCCTGCTACCCGGAAAGCCTAACCTCCGCATATTTTCCAGGCTAATTTGAGGGTGACTCATCTCAAAAGGTGGTGCGCGGCTGCATTGGGGACGATCAGCGATGGCTAGTTGCTAGTTTGGGCAGAATCCTGATCCCAATTCTTGATGAGCACGACGGCTAGCCCTGAAACCCAAGACGCGTCACTCCTCAAACAATGTTACGACCAAGGCCCCTTCACCCAATTTCTCGCCAGGTGGGTTCGCCGCTGGCGATGGCGATGCCTTCCGCTGCGGCGTAGAGGTAGCGTTCGGCCCACGATGTGGTGGCTTGAAGGTCGTAGTTCCACGACTGCACGGCGTAGAACATGCAATGGTGATGGAGCCGGGCGAGATTGGGCGTGAAGAACGCCGCCGGTTTCCACCATTGGCCGATGGGACGGTGGTCGTTGTGGTCGCCCAGCCGCTGGCGCATGACGGCATTGAATCGCTCAACGTACTCCGGGTCCGTTTCCGGCGGATAGATGTCCGCCATGCCGGGATTGAGCAAGTGCACCTTGCGCACGCCCAGGTGATCTTCCTCTCCCGGGGGAATCGTGCGGTAGTGGGCATGGAATTCGAGATAGGCTTGGGTTGGCGCCAGCCCGACGTAGTCCGCCAAGGCCTTGCTTTCCACCGGGCACGGCTCGCCGGAAACCGCGGCCTTGTAACCGCCGGCCACCACCTCGCCGCTGCCGTTGAGCAAGCTGTGCCCCTCCGCCGCGCCATCGGGATTGATCATCGGCACCAAACTCACCTGGTAGTTATCCAAGAGCCAGCGCGAGTCCGTGAGATCGACCGTGAGCCGCCGCGCCAATTCCACCAGTCTTTCCGCCACCGGCTCCGCGCCCTGGGAGGTGCCCGCCACCACGATGCGCTTGTCCCGTGGCGCAGTCTCCAGCGCCCAAATCTTGCGCCCTTTCGCCGTCTCGGCCAAGACGCGCGTCGACCAGACGTGACTTTCCGTGCGCATGAGCGCCTCGAGTTGCTTCTCCAATTCCGACGGCGCAATGAACGGCATGCTGCCCAACACCACCGATTCGCCTTCACAGAGCGAGAGCGTGATGAGCACGTCACTGGTGTCCGGCACGTTGGTGGCGTTTTCCAAAGGAATTGGCTCCCAGCCGCCGCTGCGCTTGACAAAGCCGCCGAACTGGATGTACCAACCACCCAGCTCTTTGTCTGTATGCACGTGAATGCGCAGCGCGGGCGTCTCCCGGTGCGCCGTGACGCGCACGCTGTAGCGATACTGCGTGGGTACGCCCTTAAAGTGTTCGTCGAAACCGGTGGGCTTGGGGTCGACGCGGGTATAGAGATGCACGGTCCCGTCTTCGGCCAGGGATACGTCTTCCGCCGCGGCCGCCTCGAACTCCGTGTCAAAAGTCACGCCAATCTCGTCAATCGTCTTTCTCACGGGTCATTCTCCTTAGCTTTACGCGCGAATACTCCTATGGTCTTGTCTCTGCCGTGGGGTTAGTTCTCACTCTTGGGCCGAGCCATTTGGTAAGAGTATGGCACGTAGGGGCACGACATGTCGTGCCCCTACGCTGGCGCACCTGGTAGAAGCTGACTTTCCTCGCTCAGATTCAATCTCCGAATGGCGTAACTGCCCGCCGCTCGCAAAGGACTCGCTTGACACCGGAGCGGAGGACAAGCCCCAAATGATGTCGCACTAAAGTAGCGCGGGGGCTTGCCCCCCGCCAAAGGCGAAAAGTAACAGGCACGCAAAGTATTGACCTTGCAGGAACGCAGGTTGCAAACCTGCGCTACCGGGAACCTGCGCTACCGGGGATGTGAAGCGCGTTGTCTGTCGCCATCATGCTTTAGTGCGACAGCATGGAGACAAGCCCCCGCGCTACTATGATCTATCGAATGGAGGATGCCGCACTTCCTGCCGTGATTCGGCAACTATGCGACATTCGGCACGACGTGTTCGTAAACCTCGTCATTCGTGGCGACCCAGCAGCCGCCGGGCTTTGCGAGTGCATAGGGCAACACCGTTTCCAGTACGTCGCAGTGGGGGTCCCTGGCGGCCAGAACGGGCGGATGGTACGTCATGGTCAGCACCTGACCGTTGGCGTGGGCGTGGTCGATGCCGTGCTTGAGCAGGTTGATGAATTCCCAGCGGTCCAGGTCCAGATAGCGGAACCCCCAAATATCGGTTATGCCCGTGGGCGGGAGCTCAGGCAGGCCGTTGGGATAGCGGTACGGCTGCAGCGAGTCGAGACTCTCGCGCATGGCCATTTCTAATCGCTCTCGCGGGGGTCGCTTGCGCGTGGGGTCGACCGGAAAACGAAAGTGCGAAGAAGCGTAGCCAAAGCCCTCATCTTTCAATAGCTCCTGCACCGCAGGCACGCTGTGCAAGCCGTCAACGAACCCGCCCGGCGTGCGAAATCCCACTGGATTCACGCCCAATACCTCCCGCATGGCGCTGCTGGTCTGGCGTAGCTCGTCGCGGATGCACGTGAGCGCGGTACGGCCGTGGGCCCGCCACGGTGCTGAGGCATACGTCACCTGGAGCTGTGGGATCTCTTGCGCCCGCACATTAACATGAGAATACGTATGGTTGCCGAGCGCGTGACTGGCGTCAACGGCCTGCTTTAGGTAGTCGAGGTCGGGGTCTTCCAATGCGCTGCCCACCAGGAAGTAGTGTAGCTTGACGCCGTAATTCGCCGCCACCGCGTTCAGCTTCTGGATATATTGCTTGCAGTCAGCATCGATGGCGCCCTTGCGATGGTCCCACACCGACGTCCAATACGGAAAATTGGTGCACATCTCCACGTCGAAGGTCAGGCTAAGGCAAAACTGTGCGCCGTTCGGGTACATGAGAGCTTCCTCTATTCTCGAATACTCTTGATACGTGGCACTGCGGGCGGACGAATGCCGCTGACGTCTTCAAACACGCCGCATTCCTGTCGCTGCAGATCCCAATGTGCCACACCTACAGCAATTCACCATGCAGATGTTACCGTGCTTTTTTCACCGCCACCACAACCGCAAAAATCACCGTAGCAACCAGCGCCATCGCAGGCCCGGACGGCAGGTTGTAGTGGTAGGAAAGGTAAAGCCCGGACACAGCCGAGGTCAATCCCAAGAGCGACCCAGTGAACATCGCTTTTGGGAAATTGCGCACCAGCAGGAACGACGTGGCCGCCGGAGTGATAAGCATCGCCAACACAAGCACGATACCCACCGCCTGGATGGCCAGCACGATCACGACCGCCAGCAGTGCCAAGAGCAGGTAATCCAGCGCCTGCGTGGGCAGGCCGATGACCGTAGCCCCCGCCGGGTCGAAGCTGGCAAAGACCAGTTCTTTATGGAGCAGATAGAGGACTGCCAGTACCAGCACGGCCAGTACCAGCGTCAAGAGCACGTCCTGGGTGGTTACGCCCAGCACCTGTCCCAGCAGAATGTCTTCCAGGCTTACGCGCAGACCCCGGGTGAAGGACAACATGACTACACCCAAGGCAAAGAGGCCGGCGAAGAGTATGCCTACAGAGGTATCGGCGCTGATACCGGCGCGTCGAATGAGGTAGCCGCTGAGCAGCGCCACCACGATGCCCATGGGCATCGCTCCCAAAAACGGATTGACGCCAATTACGAACGCCGCCACCATGCCGGGCAATACGGCGTGGGAGAGCGCGTCGCCCATAAACCCCAGGCCCTTGGTCACGACGTAGGCGCCCAGCATGGGGCACATTACCCCCACAAGCACCGAAACAATCAGCGCCCGCAGCATGAAGCCGTACTGAAAGGGAGCAATGAAGATGTCGGCAAGGACATCCATTTAGCGCTGCTCGCCCTCGTAGGCCCGGTAGATATCCACCGAGCGGTACAACTCGTCCATGACTTTCGGCACCAGCACTTCCGACGTGAGCCCGCAGGCGATGACTTGGCGGTTGAGGCAGAGGCAATCATCGGTCAACCGCCGGATGTAGCTGATGTTATGGGACGCGAGGAGAATGGTCTTCCCCGCGTCCCGCATCTCCTGCAGCACCAGAGTCATGACCTCTTGGGAGGTAAAATCCACTCCCCGAAAGGCTTCATCCAGAATCAGCACCTGCACATCCTGCGCCAGGGCGCGGGCGACGAATACTCGTTGCTGCTGCCCGCCGGAGAGTTCCGCAATCAGGGCATCGCGCCTGTCCCACATCCAAACTTGGTTGAGGGCGTCCTCCACGGCTTGCTTGTCGGCACTCCCTGGCCGGCGAAACCACCCGATCTGGCGCGTTCGGCCCAGCATCACCATGTCCCACACGGTCATGGGCAGATCCCAGTTGATGTTCTGGCGCTGCGGCACGAACGCAACCTGCCCCCGCGACTCGCCTATCGACTTACCACCAATGCGCACCCGGCCCTCCCTGGCAGGGATCAGCCCGGTGAGCGTATTGAAGAGCGTGCTCTTGCCGGCGCCATTGGGGCCAATGACGCCCATGATGCGGGAATTCCCCGCGGCGAAGCTGATGTTATGCAACACTCGCGCCTCGCCGCGGTCCACGCAGAGACCCTCGACGGTGAGCGGTAGCTCAGCGGCGGCCGTCACTTGAGCGCCTCGACGACGAGCGTGACGTTGAACTTCACCATTTCGATGTACGTAGCAGCGCCGCTGCCTTCGGGCCCGAGCGAATCCGAGTAGAGCCGCACGAGCGTCGCGCCGGCCTCATTCGCCAATGCGCTTGCCAGGCGCTCATGGGCAGTCGTCTCGCCAAATACTGCCTGCAAGTTCCGCTCCCGCATCAGCTCGACTAAGCCCGCCAAGTGCTCCGCCGACGGTTCGACATCTTCGGCAACCGACAGGATTATGCCCAGGACCTCGAAATCGTACCGATCCGCAAAGTAGCGGTAGTAGTCGTGAGAACCGAGGATCAGTCGTCGCTCGGGCGGCACCATGCCGACCTGTTCCAACGTCCAGTCGTCAAGCGCTTGGAGCTCTTCCTTGTAGGCGGCGGCTCTGGCGCGGAACTCGTCAGCATGCGCCGGATCCATTTCCGCGAAGCGCTCGGCAATCGCGTCGATGGCGATCATGACACGGAGCGGATCGAACCAGAAGTGCGGGTTGTGCGCCCCGTGGTCGTGCCCATGCTCGTCTTCTTCGTCGTCAGCATGGCCGTTTTCTTCGTCGTCGTGGCCCTCATCCTCATCGTCAGCGTGGCCCTCTTCGTCCTCGTCGTGGCCATCATCTTCGTCGTCAGCATGGCCGTTGTCGTCTTCGTCGTGGCCTTCTTCTTCGTCATCAGCGTGGCCGTCTTCGTCGTGGCCTTCGTCTTCGTCATCAGCGTGGTCGTCTTCGTCTTCGTCGTCCGCGTGGCCGCCCTCATCCTCCGAATCGTTCAGAATGGGGTCGACGAGATCGCCCAAGGTCAGCACAATTGACGAATCCCGCGCCACGTTGTGCAAGAGCTCATCGAGCCAGAAGCCTTCCATGCCCAGTCCGATGGCAATAATCAAATCGGCTTCTGCAATCTTGGCCGCGTCGCGGGGGCCGGGTTGGAATCCGTGCGGGTCCACGTCGGTCGGTATGAGGCTGGCTACTTCCACGCGGTCGCCGCCGACTGCCTTTGCCCAGTCCGCAAGAACATTCGTGACGGCAATCACGCGAATCGCCGGCGCCTCGGACAGCGCGGGCTCAACGTCCGGGTCGTCGCCCCCGCATGCGGAGGCAACAACGAGCACAAGGATTGCAATCGCTGTCCACAGGCTGCGCCATGTGCCGGGAAATTGGGATTTGCGACGGCCGGTCTCTCGTCTCATCTGCCTCAAACTCCTTTGTTCTTTGGCGATGTACCACGCCAACCTGTGCGCGGAAACAACTGACTAAAGCGCGGGTACGCGTCCTTTTACGTCGATTACTTAACGCTGCGCCACCGCTACCGCCTTGCAGGCTTCGATGAACTGGTCGTAGCCGACTGTATCGCCCACCGCTTGTTGGAAGTACTTGAGCGCCGACCGGGTCATGAGCCGCTCAGCAAACGTATCCGGATACTCCACTGCCAACGTCGCTTCGCGGATGAGAAAGACTTTGTATCCATACCCAAGCATGGGTTGTGTGCCGCCGGCGGAGCCCAGGATGCACATGTTCGCCGCGAAGCCCGTGTAGATCAGGTTCTTGATGCCCTTGCTGCGGCAGATGCGGTCGAACTGAGCGCTGGTGAGGATCACCTGATCGCCGGGCTCAGCGTCGCATGATTGGATGATACGCAATTGCTCCCAGCCATCCCAGTCACGGTACCCGGCGCCATGGGAGCGTTCCGCGCGTTCCAGGTTCCAACCCGGATTGGCTTCCGGCGGCCGCGCGGGACTGGGCGGCGGGGTCGTGTCTTCCTCTTCCAACATGTAGTGGACGGAGTCGTACTTCATGGCGATGTTCCCCGGCTCCACGTGGAAGATTTGCATGCCTGCCGCGCGCGCTGCCGCAATCGCCGGGCGAATATAGTTGTCTGCAATCCGCACCGACTCCAACTGGCCTTCAGTGATGCCCATGTCCACAAAGTAGTCTTCCGGTACAGCGGGCCCGTTTACGTCTCCCACATTCCACAGGTGGAGCGCCACAAAGCCGGTCTCCGCCGGATTGAGGTCAAATGCATCTTCGACCCAGCCGGCATCACGCGCATTCGGCGTAGACCAGTGCGTTCCCAATATGCGCAAGGCTACCGTAGTTTCAGTTGCCACAGCATTCATCCTCCGTAACTAATGGCGAGTTTTCTTGAATGTTAGGGGAGGTAAACCTGCCCCACGTAGGCGGCTCACGGTAGAAGCACTTGCAAGACGGCAAGGACGCCGGCCGCCCCTACAACGAGCGCGCCCAAGCGCAGCGTCAGACGCAATTCCAAGTCTTTCAGGTCGGCTTTCGTCGTTTGCGCCAACGCTTGCAGATGCATATCTAATGCTTGTATGCGAATATCTAACGCTTGAATTTCGGCTTTGGTCATTTGCGCTAGGTCTTGCAGATCGGCTTTGGTCATTTGCGCTAGGTCTTGCAGATCGGCTTTGGTTGCTAGCGCCTCGTGCGATTCGCCGACCGCGCCAATTAGGGCCTCAGCTTGTGTTTCGTTGAAGCCGGCAGCTGTGAGCGTCTTTACCGCCTTATGGGTATCGAATACAGCCATCGGTCGCCTTTCATGCTGCGTGCGCATAGTCACAACACGCACGTTCCGTTGCGAGACACCACGCCACCGCTCT
The DNA here is from genome assembly GCA_026710945.1 of Chloroflexota bacterium. Classification (NCBI taxonomy): domain Bacteria; kingdom Bacillati; phylum Chloroflexota; species Chloroflexota bacterium. Next base: position 102,728 of record JAPOQA010000027.1, on the reverse strand, counting down.
CACACTATGTACATAATACTGTATAGGGGCACGACATGTCGTGCCCCTACTCCCGTCAATCCTCAATTGTCGTAGCCGCCGATTACACATCGGCAACCAAGAACGCTAGCAGAGGCAGCCGCCCTCGCGGAGCGCGTTTTCCGCAACCTGCTGCATCTCTTCCTGGACCTCTTGGACCGTCTTGGTCTCTAGCTCCAAGGCTTCCCAGTTCTCGGTCCATGCTGCGTTGACGTCAGACTGCTTCACAACCTGGCGCTGTTCCACGCTGATCTCGGCAGAGCGCGCGTAGACTTCCGGATCCTCATAGTCATAGACCGTGAAGCCCTGGAAGTTCTTGTTCGACACGTAGCGTCCGCCGCCCAGCGGCACGATGAAGCTCTGGCCTTCCTGGCTCAGCCAGAATTTATAGAAGTCCCACGCGCCATCGGGATTCTCCGATGAGCTGGAGATCCAGTTCGCGTTGATGGACTGCACCACCTGGCGCCCGGCCGGGCCCTTCGGCAGCATTTCCATCTCCACCGTGAACGGTTCCTCCTGGGACATGATCTGCTCTTCGATCGTACGCGTGCCGTACGATCCCCAGGTGCGGCCCGCCAGCAGTTGCGTGTTAAAGTCCGGCGCAACGTCGTTCTCACTGGGGGCGGCCCGACTCGGCATCACGCGGTGCTTCGTCACCAGGTCCGCGGCAAACTGCGTGCCTTCGGCGAACTCTTGTGTGAGCATGGACGGTGCGGAAAAGTCTTCATTCCACCACGTCGCGCCATACGCCATCAAGTGGATCCAGTGCCAACCAAATGAGTAGGAGGGCGTCCAGAAACCCCACTGCGTGACGTTGTTGCCCTCTTGCGTGGTCAGCTTCTTTGCGCCTTCCAGCAACGTATCCCAGGTCCACGTGCCCTCGGCCTCATGCTCCTTGGGGGTCTTGAGGCCGGCCTCGGCGTAGAGATCGGCGTTGTACCAATACTCTTTGCCGTTGGTGAACCAGGCAATGCTGTATACCTGGCCCTGGATGCGCTCCGTCGCCCAGACGTGGTAGTCGTCCTTGCTGACCTCAGCGTCCGCCGACAAGAACGGCTCCAGGGACTGGATCATTTCCGCCGTCGCGAACTGGCTGATGTAGGAAAAGTGGCCGTAGTACACGTCGTAGGATATGCCACCGGCAAACGACGCCAAGGCTTTATCGATGGTTTCCGCAAAACAGCAAACCGTCGGGTCGACTTGCAGGTCGTACTCCGGATACCGCTCGCGGAACGTATCAAAGAAAGCGCCAAACGACTCGTCCCACACCGCTTGATTCGTGGTGACGTGCAGGTACTTGACGATCTTCTGCTCAGCGGCTGCCGGCGCCTCGGTTGTCTTCTCTTCTTCAGGTGCATCGGCTGCTGCAGGTGCATCGGCAGGCGCCATCGTCGCCTGACCGCAGGCCGCGAGCAGCAGGCCGGTACCGGCTACCGCACTGCTACCAAGCAATTTCCGTCGTGTCAATTCTCCACGCATGATTTGTCTCCTCACGACTGCTATCTCTGTCTTAAGCTTACCCGCGGGCGGTATACCCTCAAGCTTTAGCCCAGTGTCATTTCGCAAACCAATCAGCACCCTCTCGCACGCTATTCATTGCTTAGGAGCCCCTACCCGCACATGAGAGCGCTCTTTCCTGCTGAGCGTCTATGCTATGAACTCCTCCTTTTGCTTTGAACCCTCAGCGTACGCACCATTCGCTCGCCAAATAGGCAAGAACTGCAAGGTAGTTATAGCATGTTTTCAAGCGCTTGTCATCCATGTTTTGGCAGGATCGACGGACAAGCTTTCTGCTCAAAATGCCTGGCTAAAAGCGCCGCAGCTTGAAACGCTGGAGATGTACCTCCCCTAGCATACTTGACAGACGACAGCAACCGCTTTAGAATTGCTGCTGCTATCAGGGGTGGCACTGGCAAGTATTATTGCCAGTAGTGCGTGTTGACAAGAAGTAAGGAGGTAGCGCAATGCTCGATAGCAAGTCTCTATCCCGACGTCGCCTACTCGCAGGATCGGCCATGCTGGGGGCAACGTCCATTGTCTTCGCCGCTTGCGGAGGCGCAGCGCCGGCGGACTCTGGCTCAATGGAAGAAGCCAAGGCTGAGCCGGAAGCGAAAGAAGCGGCGCCGGCCCAAGAAGCCGAGAGTGTAAACATCGTCACCTTCTTGAAGGTGCCGACCGAGCTCGAAGCCGAATTCATGCAGAATATGGCCGATCCCTATGTTGCCGAGAACCCGGGGACGAGTATTGAGCTCGTTTCGCAGGTCGGCGGTACAGCAGACCGTGTCGCAAAAATCAAGACCATGCAGGCTGGCGGCATCCCGCCGGACATCTCCGAGTTCCCGCGCCGCGCTTTTGCGCAGGTGATGCAGGACCTCGCCCAATCCATGGACGATCTGGTAAAGGCACGAGGTCTTGACCTAAGTGTCTACAACCCGAATCTCCTCGAGCGCGACGCCATGTTCCAGGGGCAAGTCTACTTGCTGCCCATGGGCCACGGCGGCAACGCCCACGTCGTCATGATCAATCCCGACTACTTTGAGGCAGCGGGTCTCGACTATCCGTCAGCCGACGTGGAAAACTCATGGACCTGGGACGAGTGGCTTGAAGTGATGGTCAAGCTGCGTGAGTTCGAGGGCGACCAGGTAAGCCAGTGGGCTATGGGCAACCACGCCCACGACTGGTGCTCCTGGCAACTGCTCTGGGGTGACGAATGTAGCTGGGTGTCGCAAGACCTCACAACGGCGACCTGCGATTCGGAAGCGATGATCGACTGCTACACGAGTTTCTTCGATCTCGTGCACAAGCACAAGGTCATTCCGCCGCAGGCCGATCGCAACAACACCTATTTCGGCGGGCAGAATCCCTTCCTGACCGGTCAGGTGCCGTTGATGATCTCCGCGCCGCGCAGTTTGCCGCTCACGTATGCCGACCAGGCGCTGGAGCAGGGCATTGACTTCGTGATGGCGCCGATGCCTCGCGTGGAACGGTCCACACCGGACGCCAACCAGCACAAGCTTGGACTGGTTTACGGCAGCGAGAAGCGTGAAGCGGCCTTTGACTACATGGTCTTCCTCCTCGACAAAGGGCGCTTGGGCAAGTTTGTACGCCGAATCCCGGCCTGGATTCCTGAGATCGAGCCGTTCATCGATGAAGCCTTCCAGGGTTACAGCAACCCCCGCATCTCGGTGGCACAGGATGCTCTCGCCACGGCCGTTCCCCAGTGGAACGTTGGCTCGTTGCCCACGAGCGGTCAGGTTACCACGCTGCTCAACGACATTGGCGATAATCAGCTCTGGACCGGCAATCAGGACGCGGCGACCTTCCTCAAGGAAATCCAGCCGACCATGCAGGCCATCGTTGACGACGGCCTCAAGATCATCCGCGAGAAGCTCGGTTCTTGGCCGTAAACCGACTACGGTGTTAAGTCACTGTAGATTGCTGACTATAAGCCTTCTTGGCTAAAAAGTCGGAAAGAGACGGTGGCGGGTCGAGAGATTCGTCGCTGTCTCACTATTTAAGCGACTGCATTGAAACGGCCAACCTACTGTAGGCCAGTGTTCCTTTGCATCTCATGATCGGTCAGCACTACATAGCAAGAGTGCTTAGCTTAGGATGGCAGAATTGTGCCCTGCACTTCCGTAGGGGCGACCGAAGGAATGGACACCCGGGCCAACTAATCGGGCGGCGGCAATGCTGAGTTTTGGGGCCCCGAAGAGAGAGTAATTGTAAATGGGCAAGATTGTCGCCATAGGCGGCGGAGAGATGGCCGAACGCGAAACTCTTGTCATCGATCAGGAGATTGTGACACTAACGGGCAAGTCCGGCCCCAAGGCGTTGTTCATTCCTACTGCAAGCCGAGACTCTCCCAATTACTGGCGATCTTTTCAAGAAGTGTATGGTCAAGAACTTGGATGCGAAACCGACGTCCTCTTCCTGCTCGGCATGAGTCCAACCAAGGAGGAGCTCGAACAAAAGATTCTCTCAGCCGACTTAGTGTATGTCGGTGGTGGGGTCGCGCTAAAGATGATGAAACGCTGGCGGAGGCTGGGAGTAGACTCGGTCTTGGAAGAGGCCCACAGGAGAGGGATCGTGCTGTCGGGAGTGAGTGCAGGGTGTATATCCTGGTTCAGCTGGGGTCACAGCGCCTCTATGGCCTACTATGATTCAGACAACTGGCGGTATATGAGAGTAAGAGGCATGGGATTGATCGACGCCCTCGTCTGTCCGTACTTCGATGGCGAGACCGACGGCGTTGAGAGAAGACAGTCTTTTGAAGAAATGGTGCAAAAGCACTCGGATGTGGGAATTGCCATCGAGGACAACTGCGCCATCGAGGTCGTCGACGAAATGTACAGGGTAATCACGTCAAGAGCGGGGGCTAAGGCTTTCAAACTCTCTAATCGGCGCGGGAAGCTCTCAATTAGGCCAATCGAACAGAGGGAGGAGTACGAGTCAATCACCCTTTTGCTCCAACCGGAGTGACCGTGCGAGTGCTGGTGGCTACCCAATACGACAACGGGAACGTGCGTTGATTACCTAAGAGATTACCAGCCGCTGGGAGCCGCTCTTGGGTACTCGCTTGATTTCGCCTCGCGCCTCCAAGTCGAGCTTTACCGTGGTCACGTACCAGGAGATCGATCCGGCAAAGCTGCCTTCCAGCCTTCTGCGCACTTCTGCAGCTAAATCCTTGAAAGTCATCATGCCGTTGTCTTGGAGCGACTGGAGAATGGCCTCCCGTACAGTGTCGTACTTCTGCTTGTCGATATTCACCCCGGCTTTGCCCGCCGGGTGCAGCGTCACAATCTTCTCTGGCATGCTCCTACTCACTTTCATACAAGCTCTTGCCCGCGAACTAAGCGACAGTCTCTCTACATTGCCGAGAGCTCGAATCCGATTGGCCTTTCAACACTCATATTTAGCGGACTTCATGGCGTACCGCGCACACTGCACGGCCGTTGACGAAAGCGCCTCTTAAATGGTACCGTCTCTAGTAACCGCTTGGTGTGGAGTCAATTGTGAGCAGACTAGAAGCACCTCTCTTTCTCGGCAATTCACTTTCCCGTCGTCATCTCCTTCTTTCCAGTGCCCTGCTGGCTGCTGCGTGCAGCCGTGGCGAGACGTTTGGAAACGAGCAGGAGCCACTGTCTTTACGCCTGGTCTACTGGGGCTACGAACCTGAGCTGCTGCGTTGGAATCTGGAACGCTTCGTCACGCAGTACCCCGGATTGCGCGTGGCGCCGGAGCTCATAGAATCGGACTATTTTCAGGCGGTCAGCCACCTCCTCAATGAAGGGCAGCCAATTGACGCCGTCTACGTGCGGGAGACGGATCTCGCGGCATGGGCGGAAGCCGACTGGCTTGAGCCGCTGGACGGATTCAGCGGTATCAATCAGTATCGTGAAGCCATGGTCCCGCAGGCGGTGGAGGGTATCCAACACAAAGGGGCAAGCTACGGCCTGCCGTACTATACGGAGTGCGCGCTCTGGGTCTACGACGAAGAGATTCTCCAAAGTGCCGGCATTCCGCTCCCACCTGCAACATGGGAGGAAGTAACGGAGCAGGCGCTCGAGATAAAGCGGCGCGGCCTGGTGGATTACCCGATCCGGCTTACGTACCGCTTTCACACCAGCACCAACATTGACTGGTGGTCAATGGTGTATGCACGAGGCGGAACCTTCTTCGATGAATTGCTGAATCCCGTGTTCCACCTCCCGGGTTCCGCCGCGGAGCAGACCCTCTCATGGTTATTGGCCGGCATCTATAGTACCGAAATAATCCACGCCGACGTCCTTGGGAGCAGCTACGAAGCCGCCTTACGCAACCCAACGGCATTTACTATTCAGCCCGGATACAATTTTCTTTTCAACCAACAGGAGGGTAGCAATGCGCCGGGATCCCGCCGCGTTGCCCTATTCCCGGGGAATGATCCCTCTCAAAGCGGTTCGGTCATGTGGACTAGACTCTATGCAATCCCGCGAGCGAGCCGCAACAAAGACGCCGCCTGGGAACTCTTGCAGTACCTCGGCGGACTCGATCGAGAGAACCGCTACTTTACACCGCTCTTCTGGTTTGTGAACCGTTCGCTTGGCAGCGCCTACGAGTCGCTCTATGCGGAACCGCAAGTGCAGAGGCTGGCGGATGAGCGTGGTCTGGAAAACATGAACTCCTACCTGCAGCAGCGACAGGTCTCCCGTACGCACGAAGGGCGGGAAGTACCCTGGTTTCAGACATGGGAGCACTTTTCCCAGCTCGAAATCCAACGCGTGCTCTTACGCCAGGTCTCTCCACGCGAAGCGTTGGAACGGATGGCGGACAAGTTCTACGCGCTGCGCATAGAGTGGAATGACGTTACGAACAATTCCTGAAGTCCAAGCGGAGACTCCCACCAAAGTGCCAAAGAGGCGCCACTCGACCGGGTGCCCAGAATCACAGAAGCGCTACGGAAAACCGTAGCGCTCTTCTTTTTGCAGAAACTGCCGCTCAGCCGCGCAATCCAAGTTCCGCAATGAGTGTGCGGTACTGCGCCGGATTGCGGCGGTGCAGATATCGCATGAGCCGCCGCCGTCGCCCTACCAGCTTGAGCAAACCCATCTCCGAGTGCTTGTCGTGCTTGTTTTCGCCCATGTGGGCCGAAAGTTGCTGGATGCGACTTGTCAGCAAAGCTATCTGGACCTCAGACGAACCCGTGTCGTTACCGTCCCGGCCATACTTGGAGACTATCCCCTGCTTCTGTTCTGTCGTTAGCACGCTGCACTCACCTCATGTCAAAATTTGCGCTTCACAAGCTTATTTCCGAATCCCTATACTCGCACGTTCGCTTTCAAAACGCAATCAAATAGCCCAGATTTATGGCAAATACCATAACAATGGTGCGAGGTCATGCAGTTTATTGGCGCGAGACGTTCGGCGGCAGGTTCGCCAGACATGACTTAACTAGGACGATAGAGTACATTGAAGATTGCAAAGGGTAAGGCAATCCGAGGGGGAAATAATGCAGGGATGCTGCATGAACTAAGACGAACCTGCAGCCAAACATAGACAGTATAGCACAGTGTGTCCGCAGTGGCAAAATCTATCGGGCATCACAGGAACGCTACGCATTGGCAGCGCGGCAATTGCCTCTCTCCCGATCGTCCCACCTGGCTTCTCATTGAGGTCGTTCCTCGCTGGTGCTTGGAACCACGTAGCCACTGGGGTGACGTGCAGGTTCATTGACTTCACTCAATTGCGCCACGTAGACTGGAAGCAGGTCAAAGAATCCAAAGTCCCACCACTCCTAACCTCACGCTGCCGAGAGATTGGCTATGTTTGGCGTAATCCAACGCTTCTTCGATCACTCCGAACGTGAAGTCTCCCGTCAGCGGCCGGTCGTCGAGGAAATCGCCGCGCTCGAAGCCGAGTTTGAGGCACTATCCACTGCCGAGCTGGCTGACAAGACTACCGCGTTTCGTGGGCGCCTTCAAGCTGGCGAAACGCTGGATTCCCTCCTGCCCGAAGCGTTTGCTGCCGTGCGAGAGGCGATCAAACGCATTATCGGTCACCGCCTCTTCGACGTGCAGATGCACGGCGGCATTGTGCTCCATAACGGCCAAATTGCCGAAATGAAGACCGGCGAGGGCAAGACCTATGTCGCCGCGCTAAGCGCATATCTCAATGCGCTCGCCGGAAAGGGCGTTCACGTTGTGACCGTGAACGACTATCTCTCCCGCCGCGACACCGAGTGGCTGGGGCCGGCCTATCACGCCCTCGGCCTGAGCGTGGCCTGCTTGAACAACGACACAGCGTACATCTTCTCTCCTAAAGAAGAGGAACGCGAATCACATCACGGCAGCGGTGAGGAATTGCGGCCGGTAGCACGCAAGGAGGCGTACGCCTCCGATATCACGTACGGCACGAATAACGAATACGGATTCGATTATCTGCGTGACAATATGGTGCTCGATCTCGACGAAATGGTGCAGGGCGAGCACAACTACGCCATCGTTGACGAGGTAGACAACATTCTCATTGACGAAGCGCGCACGCCGCTTATCATTTCGGGCCAGGCTGATGCCCCCGGCGAGACGTTCGGCGACTTTACGCGACTCGTGCCTCGGCTGCGTGAGGACCAGGACTACACCATAGACCACAAGCTGCGGGCGGTGAGCATCACCGAAGTAGGCATCGGCAAGATGGAGAAGTGGCTGGGGGTCGGCAACCTCTATGAGGAAGGCGCTTTCGAGCTGGTTCATTACATGGAGCAAGCATTGCGTGCCCAGGCGCTGTACCAGCGCGGTCGCGACTATGTGCTCATGAAAGAAGGCCGCGTGATCGAGCACCACGATCCCAACGCCGAAGTGGTGATCGTCGATGAATTCACCGGCCGGCTCATGACCGGACGCCGTTACAGCGAAGGCTTGCACCAGGCGATCGAGGCCAAAGAGGGTGTAAAGATCCAGCGCGAGAGCAAGACGCTGGCGACTATCACCTTTCAAAACTACTTTCGTATGTACGGCAAACTGGCCGGCATGACCGGTACGGCGGCGACGGAAGCGGACGAATTCCGCAAGATCTACGCATTGGACGTCGTGGAGGTTCCCACCAACATGCCGATGGTGCGTCAGGATGAGCCCGATTTCGTCTATCGCACCGAGCAGGGAAAGTTCAACGCCGTCGCAGACACCATCGAGGAGTGGCACAAGAAGGGCGCGCCGGTGCTCGCCGGAACAACCTCCATCGAAACATCCGAATCCCTGGGCATGCTGCTCAAGCGGCGCGGCGTACCGCATCAAGTGCTGAACGCGAAATTTCACGAACAAGAGGCACAGATAGTCGCCCAAGCCGGCAGGAAGGGCGCGGTTACTATCGCCACAAATATGGCCGGACGCGGCACCGACATTGTGCTTGGCGGCAATCCCCCCGATCCCAATGAGGCGGAGGCCGTTCGTGAAGCCAGCGGTCTCCACGTCATCGGCACTGAGCGGCACGAGTCCAGACGCATCGATAACCAATTGCGCGGTCGCTCCGGCCGCCAAGGCGATCTCGGCTATTCACGCTTCTACGTCTCCCTCGAGGACGAGCTGCTCAAGCGCGCCGGCAGCGACCGGATATCCGGCATCATGGACCGCCTCGGCATGGACGACGACATGCCAATTGAGCACAACCTCATCAGCAAAGCGCTGGAACAAGCCCAGACTAAGATCGAAGCCTACAACTTCGACCTGCGTAAACACACGGTCGAATACGACGACGTGCTCAATACGCAGCGCAACACCATCTACGGCGAACGCCGCAAGGTGCTGGAACTGGAACAGATTACCGAGCAAATTCAAGGTATGGTCCACGATGAGATCACGCAGATGGTCACTGGACATACCGCCGGGCCCCAAGAGGATTGGGACGTCGAAGCATTGGTAGAAGCCTGCCGCCAGCTCGTCAATCAGCCCACCTCGCCACCCGCTGACGATTTGGCGGGACTTACCCCCGAGGGGATTACCGACCGTTTCACCGGCTGGGCGGATGAGGTCTACGCGGAGAGAACAGCAGCCATGAGCCCGGAGCTTATGCACCGGGTCGAGCGCTGGGTGCTGCTGCGGACGATCGACGCGCTCTGGACAGAGCATCTGACGGGGATGGAAGACTTGCGGACCGGCATTGGCTTGCGCGCCGTGGGCCAGCGCAATCCGCTCTCCGAATACAAGGCGGAAGCCTACCGCATGTTCCAGGAACTCACGGGGCACATCCAGCGACAGACCGCCCAGATGATCTACCGCGTCCAAGCCGCGCCGGAACCCCAACCGCAGCGGGCCGAAGCGATGGTCACCAACCGTGCGGAGGAGCGCCCCAGCCGGCCGCAGGCGCGCTCACGCCAGAAGCAGGGCGGCCGCAAGCTCGGACGCAACGCGCCCTGTTGGTGCGGCAGCGGCAAGAAGTACAAACGCTGCCACGGGCGCTGAGCGTGAGCCGAAATTGTCAGGCAAAGGACACGCATCGTTTTCAGATGCTGACCAATTGAGGCTGAGCATGCTAAAGGCCGCCCCTGTTTCCCAAAGAAAATCGCAACTTGGGCAGTACTTTACACCTCCCGAGATTGCCGAATTCATGGCAAACCTATTTGCTCAAAGAGTGGATACTCAATGTCGTCTGCTTGACGCAGGCGCCGGAATTGGCGCGCTCTCGGCGGCCTTTCTTGAAAGATGCGTTTCCAGGGAACTCCACTTTAGCAGCGTTGAAATCGATGCTTTTGAGATCGATGAACAACTGCACCCATCACTGGCACAGGCATTCGAGAAATATCGGCACCATCCAGCAGTTAGCACGAAAATCCGAAGCGCCGACTTTATACACACTGCTGCTGATTGGATCTCAGGAAGTTTCTTTGCTGAAGAATTGCCAAAGTACACGCACGCCATTCTGAACCCTCCATACAGAAAGATCCGCAGCAATTCAGAACATCGGGCAGCATTAAGGCGGGCTGGCATTGAGACAGTCAATCTTTATGCTGCTTTCTTGGCATTAGCATTGGCATTGCTCGATGAACACGGGCAACTTGCCGCAATCATTCCGCGCAGCTTCTGCAATGGACCGTATTACCGGAACTTCCGAAATTTCATTTTGGAGCGAGCGGCAATCCGCCACATGCACTTATTCAAGTCGCGCAGCAAGGCGTTCAAAGATGACGACGTGCTACAGGAGAACATTATCGTCCTGCTGGAACGCGGCGGCCAGCAGGGACCGATTAGAGTTTCCAACTCGACCGACTCTACTTTCACCGACCTTTCTACCCATGAGCATCCATTTGACCGGATAGTCTTCACAGATGATTTAGAGCGGTTTATCCACGTGCCCACCTCACCCGACAGGAGCTTGGTTGAGTTGTCCCCGAGCATTCGGCACTCGCTCTCCGACCTTAGGGTCGATGTTTCCACGGGGCCAGTCGTCGACTTCAGGGTTAGAGCACATCTATGCCATATGCCCAGAGCAGGAACCGCTCCACTGCTGTATCCCGGCCATTGTAGAGATGGCAGGACTACATGGCCCCTAGCCGGGGCGAAGAAACCCAATGCCATCCAATACAATGAGCACACTAGGAAGTGGCTTTATCCGAATGGCTTTTACTGCTTGGTGCGCCGCTTCTCGTCGAAGGAGGAAAAGCGGCGGATCGTGGCTAGTGTTGTCGACCCTGCCGTATTCGCCGACGCTTCCCTTCTAGGCTTCGAGAACCACCTGAATGTTTTCCACGAGAACAAGCGCGGCCTGCCTGAGGCGCTCGCCTATGGGTTGACCGTGTTCCTCAACACGACCGCTGTCGATGAGTATTTTCGGCGCTTCAATGGTCACACACAGGTCAATGCTACCGATCTCAAGCTGCTGAAGTATCCCCACCGCGATACGTTGCTCGAGCTTGGCAAATGGGCTATGCAGCAAGAAGAACTCCCGCAGCCGATGATCGACGAAAAGGTGAGAAACTTGGACGCATGACGGACAAGACCGACCACCTAGAGGCTGCGCAGCAGATACTTGTCTCGCTTGGGCTGCCCCGCGCGCAACAGAACGAGCGCTCGGCGCTTTGCTTGCTGGCACTCTTGAACCTCACACCCAGCAAGTCGTGGGCCAAAGCTGAGGCCCCGCTAATAGGCATCACGCCTATCATGGATTGGGCGCGGGAGCATTACGCTAAGGACTACGCGCCCAACACCCGTGAAACAGTGCGTCGGCAAACTATGCATCAATTTGTCGATGCTGGAATAACGCTTTACAACCCGGACGATTCTGATAGACCAGTAAACAGCCCAAAAGCTGTCTACCAAATTGAACCCACCACCCTGGCTCTGCTTCGCAGTTACGAGTCAACGGCGTGGCGAGACAATCTCATTGCTTACTTAGCCGAACGCGAAACCCTAGTTACCCGATATGCGAGAGAACGTGAACAGAACAGAATTCCAGTGCAGACCGCGCCGGGTACGAGCATCAGGCTCAGTTCTGGTGAGCACAGTGAACTGATTAGGGCAATCATCGAGGACTTTGCGTCGCGCTTCGCGCCCGGCAGTGTGCTGGTCTATGCTGGAGATACTGGTGATAAGTGGAGCTACCTCGATGAAGCGCTGCTGACCGAGATCGGCGTCACGGTAGACACCCATGGCAAGATGCCAGACGTGGTGCTGCACTATAGCGAGAAGAAGTGGCTACTGTTGGTGGAAGCAGTAACCAGTCATGGGCCAGTTGACGGGAAGCGGCACACCGAATTGACCAGCTTGTTTTCAGGAGCAAGAGCAGGATTAGTCTACGTAACGGCATTTCCCAACCGTTCCGTCATGGCTCGCTATCTTCCCGACATCGCTTGGGAGACCGAGGTGTGGGTTGCCGACTCACCCTCACATCTGATCCACTTCGACGGCGAACGGTTTCTTGGCCCGTATAGTGCGCCCTAACAAGTCCCTACTCCTGAGGCATCACACTTCTGCGCACTCTGTCTCTTGGGGTTGTGCACGGAAGGCGAATACGGAGACTTGCTCGTGAAAATCGACGCCCATTGCTATCTCGGACACAACCCCATCTGGGAAGTCCAGGGCATGCCCGCCACCATGCAGGGCCCAGACATGATCGCCTACATGGACCGGGGCGAAGTGGACCGGGCGCTCTGTGCGCCTCCCGGTGTGGGCGCTGCCGATCACTTTGCCGCCGACCACGAGCGCATCGCACAAGCCATCGCCACCTATCCGGACCGCATCTATGGCTTTGTGCGGGTAAACCCCCCGCGCGGCCCACAAGCCATCGACGAAATGCACTACTGGGTGCGCGAGCGTGGCTTTCATGCTGTCAAGTTGAACACCATCGACGCCTCCACCTACGGCGCAGGTTGCTATTCCCTCGCCGACCGCGCCCTGCTGGAGCCGGTCTTGGAAGCCATCGCGGCGCTCCGCGTGCCGGTCATGATACATACCGGCGAGGAGCACGGCCACACCTGCACGCCGGCGCTGGTCGCCGATTTAGCCTTGGATTTTCCCGGCATCACCTTCATCATCGCCCACGCGGGCGTCCCGGGGTTCGTGCCCGAGGTTATTCCCTTCATGCGGAGGGCCGAAAACACGGTCGTAGACCTCGCTGGCGTGCTGCGTCCTATCTTTATACAAAATCTCGTTGACGGCGTCGGGGCCGAACGCGTGCTGAATGCTACCAACGCCCCGCACATGCCCATCGAGTTTGGGCCCCAGCTCATCCAACACCACTGCCGCAAGCTCACTGCCGCCCAGCAAGAGGCCGTACTCTACCGAAATGCCCTCCGCGTTTTCGCAATTGACGCATGACGAATTCCACATACGACGCCATCATCATCGGGGCGGGCCATAACGGACTCGTTACAGCCGGCTACCTGGCGCGCGCCGGCTGGAAGGTGCTGGTGCTGGAGCGCCGGCCCATCGTCGGCGGCGCGTGCGTGACCGAAGAGGTCTTTCCCGGCTACCGCGTTTCCACGTGTTCCTACCTGGTAAGCCTGCTCCAGGAGAAGGTGGTGCGGGAACTTGAACTGCCGCGCTACGGTTACATGACATTTCCCAAAGACCCGGCGTATTTCGCTCCTTACCCCGACGGCGGCCACCTCTTAATGTACCGTGACATGGCGCGCACCAGTCAGGAGATCGCCAAATTCTCGGCTCGAGACGCGGAACGCTATCCCGACTATGAAAGGTACATCGAAGGTGTCGCGAAACTCATCGAACCGCTCTTCTTGCAGCCGCCGCCACAGTTTCCGCCCCAGCGGCTGAGCGACTGGCTTGAGCCGCTGCGCGCGGGACGCACGCTCCTCGGTCTCTCCAACACGCAATTGGCTGACGCGGTCAAGCTCATGACGCGGAGCGTGCAATCCATCCTGGACGAATGGTTTGAGTCGGATGCTTTGAAAGTAGCTCTTGCCACTGATGGTGTGATCGGCACAAACGGCGGCCCGCGCACTCCCGGCACTGCCTACGTGCTCCTGCACCACGTAATGGGCGGTGTCGGCGGGGTGCGCGGTCTATGGGGATTTGTGGAGGGCGGCATGGGCGCCATCACCCAAGCCCTGGCAGCCTCGGCCCAAGCCCACGGCGCGGTGATACGCACGGACGCGCCGGTCGTGCAAGTGGTTACACGTGGCGACGCAGCCACGGGCGTGGTGCTGGTAGATGGCGCCGAATACCACGCCAACGTCGTTGTCTCGAATGCCGACCCCAAGCGCACGTTCCTGCATCTCGTGGAGCGCAGCTCCCTGCCGGAAGACTTCATTTCGCAAATCGAGTCGTACCAATGTGAAGGGTCGTCGTTCAAGCTCAATCTCGCTTTGGGCGAGTTGCCGGACTACACGGCCTTACCCGGCACGACTCTCGGACCGCAGCACCGGGGCACTACCCACATTTGTCCAAGCATGGAGTATTTGGAACGCGCCTGGGATGATGCCAAGTACGGCAAACCCTCCGAGCAACCCCTGCTGGAGATCACCATCCCCACAGCCTATGACTCTTCCCTCGCACCCGCGGGAAAACACGTCATGGGCATATTTGTGCAGTACGCGCCCTACCGGCTCAAGGAGAATACGTGGCCGGAAGAGAGAGAGCGCTTTGTGCAGCGCATCATTGATACCCTCGCCGCCTATGCTCCCAATTTGCCCCAAGCCATTGAGCACGTGCACGCCCTCTCCCCCCTGGACTTGGAGCAAGAATACGGCCTTACCGGAGGCAACATCTTCCACGGGGAACTGAGCCTCGATCAGCTCTTCTTCATGCGTCCAGCATTGGGCTGGGCGCGTTACGCCACGCCGGTGCGAAACCTCTATCTCTGCGGCTCCGGCGCCCATCCCGGCGGCGGTGTAACCGGCGCCCCCGGCCACAACGCCGCGATGGCGATACTCAAAGAGAGCTGATGCAAGGCGACGGCGTACGTGGGGTGAGAAACGCCCCACCGAACCTCGCGCTGCGCGTTGTTGTGGGCAAGATCACAAGGACTCGTAAGGGGGCTTTCACCCTCGGCGCGCTGCAAGCTAATGGTTGTCCCCGCAGGTGCAAGCTGCTATCATGAAAGTAGTGTACCTTGGCGCAATAGTCGCTTTGGACAGTATCTAAGTGGCGAGAGAGGATAGTTACTATGGCCATGAGCGGTAAAGCATTGCAGCAACACAACTATGGCAAGTTGCCGGAGATATTACCGCTACCCGACCTCATCGAACTGCAAATGCGGTCCTTCCGCTGGTTCCAAACTAATGGGCTACGAGAGGTATTTGCTGAGATTTCGCCCATCGAGGACTTTACGGGAAAGAATTTTGAACTCAGCTTCGAAGTGCCGGAAAACCCATTTGACCGGCCGCCTTACGACGAAAACGAATGCCGCAAACGTGACCTAACCTACCAATCGCCCCTTCGTGTACGAGCAAAACTGCTTATCAAGCAGACCGGCGAAATCAAAGAGATGACGGTCTTCATGGGCGACTTTCCGCTCATGAGCAGTTCCGGCACGTTTATCTATAACGGTACGGAACGCGTGGTCGTGAGCCAATTGGTGCGCTCGCCAGGGGTGTATTATACTCGCAGGGAAGACCCTTCCGGCAGCCGCTATCTCTATAGCGCCAAGCTCATCCCCAATCGCGGGGCGTGGCTGGAATTCGAAACCAGCGCCAAGGACATATTGACCGTCAAGGTGGATAAACGCCGCACCATTCCCGTGACGGCACTCCTGCGCGCCGTCGGTTACGGCTCCGATTCTGAACTCTACGACCTCTTCCGTGACATCGATACAAACCCCGATCACCCCTACATTGCCACCACCATCGGCGGGCAAGACGGTGCCCAGCGGCGTGATCCCTCCAACTCGCACGAGAGTGGCTTGCGGGAGGTATACAAGCGCATCCGACCCGGCGATCCGGTCACGCTGGACAATGCCAAGAATCTTATCGAGTCCACGTTCTTCAACGGGCGTCGGTACGACCTGGGCCGCGTCGGGCGCTACAAGCTCAACAAGCGTTTGCAAATGCCCACGCCGCCGGAAGTACGCACGCTCACACCTGAAGACCTTGTGTATATCGTCCGCAGGCTCATCGAACTCGACAACTCGCAGAATCCCCCGGACGACATCGACCACCTGGGGAACCGACGCGTGCGGGCGGTCGGCGAACTCCTGCAGAACCAGTTTCGCATCGGCCTGCTCCGCATGGAACGCGTCATTAAAGAACGCATGACGCTGCAAGACCCGGCGACCGTAACGCCGGCAGCCCTCATCAACACGCGACCGGTGGTTGCCGCCGTGCGCGAGTTCTTTGGCGGCAGCCAGCTCTCGCAATTTATGGACCAGACCAACCCCCTCTCAGAGTTGGGGCATAAGCGCCGCCTCTCTGCCATGGGACCGGGCGGCCTTTCCCGCGATCGTGCAGGCTTTGACGTGCGCGACGTGCACCACTCGCACTACGGACGCATTTGCCCGATCGAGACGCCGGAAGGTCCGAACATCGGCCTCATCGGCAGCCTCGCCAGCTATGGACGCGTCAACGATTACGGCTTCATAGAAACGCCCTATCGGCAAGTCATAAAGTCACTCACGCTCAAGGGCGATGGCGCGGACCTCATCGGCCACACAGTGACCGCAGACATTAAAAGTGGCGACACCGTTGTCATCCCATCCGGCACGGTACTAACCGACAACGACATAGCCGCCCTTAAGGAAGCCAATCTCGTGGGGACGGAGCTACCTCTGCGTCCCTTTGCCAGCATGAACGTTGACGGTGTTACGTATCTCTCTGCAGACGAGGAGGACCTGTACAACGTCTCCCAGGCAAATGCCCGGATTAACGAAGTTGGCGAGTTTGTAGAAGATCGGGTTGCCTGCCGGGCCGGCGGGCAATTCCTGCAGGAAGTTCCCGATCGCATAGATTTCATGGACGTCTCGCCGAAACAGATTGTCAGCGTACCTACGTCGCTCATTCCTTTCCTGGAGCACGACGATGCGAACCGGGCATTGATGGGCGCCAACATGCAACGGCAGGCGGTACCGCTTCTCACGCCGGAAGCGCCCCTCGTGGCCACCGGAATGGAGTGGAAAGCTGCGGAAGATTCGGGACAGGTTCTTTGCGCTGCCGTTGACGGCATTGTCAGCGGCGCTACGGCACGCGAACTTCGCTTGCTGGGCGACGACGGCGAGGAGCACGTCTATCCCCTGAAGAAATTCGAGCGCACAAACGCAGCCACCTGCTTCAATCAGCGCGCCATCGTGCGCAAAGGCGAGCGCGTGGTGGCGGGCCAGCCGCTGGCGGATAGTTCCTCGACAGACAACGGGCAACTTGCCCTAGGACAAAACGTCCTGTGCGCTTTCATGTTCTGGGAAGGCGGCAACTATGAAGACGCCATCATCATCAGCGATCGCGTGGTGCAGGAGGACCTCTTCACGTCCGTCCATGTTGAAAAGTATGAGTGCGAGGCCCGCGTAACCAAACTCGGGGACGAAGAGATTACGCGGGACATACCGAACGTTGCCGAAGAGGCTTTGCGGAACTTGGACGAATTCGGGATCGTTTATGTCGGAGCGGAAGTTCATCCCGACGACATCTTAGTAGGAAAAGTCACCCCGAAAGGCGAGACTGACCTTACGGGTGAAGATCGACTCCTGCGTGCCATCTTTGGCAAGGACGCCCGCGACGTCAAGGATACATCCAAGCGTATGCCGGCCGGCGAGCATGGCAAGGTTGTCGCCGTAGATATAATCGTTGGAAAAGGGTCAAGTACCAATTATGGGGAGATGCTGCAACGGGCAAAAGATGACAATTTGCGGTTGATTTCTGAGGCAGATTTGTCCAACGGCGTGAATGAGATGGTCCGGGTTTCTGTGGCCTCCAAGCGCAAGCTTATGGCAGGAGACAAGATGGCAGGGCGCCACGGCAACAAAGGCGTGGTTGCGCGCATCATGCCCGTGGAAGACATGCCGCATCTGGCCGACGGCACGCCGGTGGATATCGTTCTCAGCCCGCTTGGCGCTCCTTCCCGCATGAACCTCGGTCAAATCCTCGAAGCACATTTGGGGTGGGCCGCACACGAACTGGGTTACCAGGCAGTCGTGCCGGTTTTCGACAGCGCAGGCGAGGCCGAGATCGAGAGCGCACTGGAGTCTGCGAATCTGCCCAGGAGCGGCAAGGCAGTCCTTTACGACGGCCGCTCCGGCGAGGCCTTCGACCAGGAAATTACGGTGGGTTGGGTATACATGTTAAAACTCGCTCATCTTGTCGAAAACAAAGTGCACGCCCGCTCCACCGGCCCCTATTCCTTGATTACGCAACAGCCCTTAGGCGGCAAAGCGCAGTTTGGCGGCCAGCGGTTTGGCGAGATGGAGGTGTGGGCATTGGAAGCCTATGGCGCCGCCTACACATTGCAAGAGATGCTTACGGTCAAGTCCGATGACGTGCATGGCCGTGTTAAAACGTATGAAGCAATCGTAAAAGGGGAGGAAGTCCTCCAGCCCGGCATACCGGAGTCTTTCAAAGTTCTTGTCAAAGAATTGCAAAGTCTGGCTCTGGCGGTGGAGGTTCTCAACGAGAACGAAGAGGAAATCCGCTTCCCCGAAGAAGGCGACACGGATGGCCTGCCCGATCTTGGGGGTATCAACCTGCAAGGTCGCGAGCATCACGAATAGCACAAGTTTGGGACCTGTGTTCGCCAAACGGCAGTCTGCCGCTGCTCGCAAAGCTTTTTCCCAGCACAGTACGAGGAGGCGAATTATTCTATGCTCGATGTCAACGAGTTCAACGCCCTACGCATCGGCCTAGCGTCACCGGAGCAAATCCTTAGCTGGTCCTACGGCGAAGTTACCAAGCCGGAAACGATCAACTATCGGACCTTGAAGCCGGAGCGCGATGGGCTTTTCTGCGAGAGAATTTTCGGGCCGACGAAAGACTACGAATGCTATTGCGGCAAGTATAAGCGCTACCGCTACAAGGGTATCATTTGCGATAAGTGCGGCGTGGAAGTTGCCCGGTCACGCGTACGCCGGGAGCGGATGGGCCACATCGAGCTTGCTGCCTCAGTGAGCCACATCTGGTACTTCAAGGGCACGCCCAGCCGTCTGGGCCAATTGCTCGACATATCCCCGCGCAACCTCGAGCGCGTCCTCTACTTTGCCGCGTACATCATCAGCAAAGTAGAAGATGAAGCTGTAACAGAAGCGCTCGCCAGCCTTGACGAAGAAGAGAAAGACCGGCGCACACAGCTCGAAGCGCGCACGCAAGAGCGTATCCAGGAAATCGAAGAAAAGTTGGTCACAGACCTGCAGGACCTCGACGACGCTATCTCCAAAGACGACGATCAACTGGATGAGTTGATTGAGCAGGCCACTGTGGCGGAAGAGCATCACGTCACCGAGTTACGCGATCAGCTTGCTGAGTGGCTTGGCGGCGCTGCCGAGTACGATCTCATCGTACCCTGGCAAGAAAATGCCTTTCTTGCGGAAGATGAAGTAATAGAGAAGAAACACCTAAGCAGCTTCGAAAAAGCCAGCGACACGTACATCAACAGTATCGCCGAACGCGTCCAAGCGGAGCAGGAGCAGCTCAAGGCCGCCTTGCCAGAGAGTCAAGCGGCACTGCGCGAAAAAGCGGACGATGAGATTGCCAATGCGCAAGAGCAGATGGAAAAGGAACTCACAGCGCTGCCGGACTTCATGGCGCAGAAAGCCGAAGACCTTAAGCTGTTGCAGCCGCTGCTCATCCTCGATGAGTCTCTCTATCAACGTCTCACTCAGACGTGTGAAGGCATGTTCGAGGCGGCGATGGGCGCTGAAGGGTTGCTGAGCGTGTTGCGCGGCCTCGACCTCGACGCGTTGGCAAGCCATCTGCGGGACGAAGTTCGCTCCACCTCCAGCCAGAAGCGCAAGAAGGCGATCAAGCGGATG
Source organism: Chloroflexota bacterium (assembly GCA_026710945.1). Classification (NCBI taxonomy): domain Bacteria; kingdom Bacillati; phylum Chloroflexota; species Chloroflexota bacterium. Next base: position 82,838 of record JAPOQA010000027.1, on the reverse strand, counting down.
CGGATCGTGGAGTCGTTCCGTCGTTCCGGCAACCGCCCGGAATGGATGATCCTCTCCGCGCTTCCCGTGCTCCCACCTGATTTACGGCCCATGGTCCAATTGGACGGCGGACGTTTTGCCACCAGCGATCTCAATGACCTCTATCGTCGCGTAATCAACCGCAATAACCGGTTGAAGAAACTGCTGGACCTCGGCGCACCGGAAATCATCATCCGCAACGAGAAGCGCATGCTCCAAGAAGCGGTTGACGCCCTGGTAGACAATGGACGGCGCGGTCGCGCCGTGGCAGGCTCCACCGGCCACAAGCTGAAGAGCCTCTCCGACTTGCTGCGCGGCAAGCAGGGGCGTTTCCGCCAGAATTTGCTCGGCAAGCGCGTGGACTATTCCGGCCGTTCCGTCATCGTCGTGGGCCCCGATTTGCGCCTGCACCAGTGCGGCCTTCCCAAGCGCATGGCTTTGGAGCTATTCAAGCCGTTCGTCATGCGCACGTTGGTCGATAGCGGCCATGCCGCCACCGTGAAGATGGCAAAGCGCATGGTCGAGCGCGGTGCGTCGGAGGTGTGGGACGCCTTGGAAGAGGTGACCACTAACCATCCCGTGTTGCTCAATCGCGCGCCGACTCTGCACCGTCTGGGCATTCAGGCCTTTGAAGTGGTGCTGGTGGAAGGCAACGCCGTGCAACTGCATCCGCTCGTTTGCCAAGCCTTCAATGCAGACTTCGACGGCGATCAGATGGCAGTGCACGTCCCACTTTCGCGACAAGCGCGTGCCGAAGCCTATGACCTCATGCTCTCGTCGCGCAACTTACTGCTGCCTGCCGACGGCTCACCCGTCGTCAGTCCGACGAAAGACATGGTCTTGGGTTGCTACTATCTCACCAGTGTAGAGACGGAAACCAACGGCAACCTGGAGGCTGCAGACGCCAAGGCCCGCGTCTTCAATGACTTTGACGAAGTCATGCTGGCGCATGACTTGGGAATGGTTGGACTGCGCGAACTCATCAAGATTCGCGCAAATCCCATTGACGTGCCGGATAACATGGAAAATCCTGAAAACCCGTTCCAATACGGCGACCTTTATGACGCCACACCCGGCCAGGTGCTCTTCAACCGGATTTTGCCCCGCGCTCTCCGTTTCCGGCCGGAGTTCATGGATAAGGGCAATTTGAAAGACGTGGTTGATGCGGCCCTGCGCAGGGCCGGTCCGGAGGAAGCAATCCGGCTCGTGGACGACATCAAGGAGATCGGATTCCACTACGCTACGCTCTCCGGTTCTACGATCGCCATGTCGGATATTGAAATGCCGACGGAAAAGCTGGAGATTCTCGCCGACGCCGATAGGCGGGTGGCGCTTATCGAGCAGCAGTACAGCCGCGGGATCATCACCGAACAAGAGCAGCGCGACCTCGTTATTCGCACCTGGAAACAGGCGCAAGACAACGTTACCGACGCTGTAAGAAGGAACCTGAGCGAAGGCGGCAACATTCACATGATGTCGGCCTCCGGCGCAGCCAAGGGCGGCTTCGAGCAGGTGCGGCAGTTGGCGGGCATGCGCGGCTTGATGGCCGATCCGCACGGCAACGTCATTCCACTGCCGGTGCGCTCCAACCTCCGCGAAGGCATGAGCGTGCTGGAGTACTTCATCTCGACCCACGGCGCGCGCAAGGGTCTGGCCGATACGGCCCTGCGCACGGCGGACTCCGGCTACCTGACCCGGCGTCTCATCGACGTCGCGCAGGACGTAATCATACGGGAGGATGACTGCGGCGCCGCCATCGGCATCACGACCCGCGCCCCACAAGACCGTGACGTTGCTGAGTCCCTCGGTGAGCGTGTCAACGGACGTTTCGCCCTGCATCCCATTATCCATCCCGCTACGGGCGAAATTATTGTGGACGCCGGGCAATTTATCGATGACCCAGAAGCCGCGGCGATTGACGAAGCAGGCCTGGATAGCGTGCAAGTTCGCAGTCCCGTGACGTGCCAGGCGCGGGTAGGAGTTTGCGCCAAGTGCTACGGCCGTGACCTCGCCCGCAACGCAGTCGTTGCCGAAGGCGCTGCCGTCGGTATCATCGCTGCCCAGTCCATCGGCGAGCCGGGTACGCAGCTCACTATGCGTACCTTCCACACCGGCGGCGTCGCCACCGAGGACATCACTCGTGGCCTGCCCCGTGTTGAAGAACTCTTCGAGGCGCGCCTGCCGAAAGGTGTCTCCATCATTAGCGACATCGACGGCGAGGTAGCCATCGACCGCGCCGACGTTCAATTGAAGGTCACGGTATCCTCGGTCCAGACGTTTGCCGAACGCATCGCCGTGCCGGACGGGTTCACGTTGCTCGTCTCGGAAGGCGAGGAAGTGGCATACGGCAGCGTGCTCGCCCGCCAAGAGGCAGGAGAGGATGATCCGGCGGCGGACACCTCCGAGGAAGGCGCCGAGATTGTCGAACGCGAAATCTTTGCACATGTTGCCGGTCAGGTTAGTCTCGACGATGGCTTTGTAACCGTAAACTTCGAGGAAACTGAGGAGCGCGAGTACAGCGTCCCGCTTTCCGCGTACCTGCTGGTGAGACCCGGTGACAAGATCAACGCCGGCGACCAATTGACGGAAGGATCGAAGAATCCACAGGACGTCCTTCGCATCCTCGGTCGCGAGGCAGTCCAACGCTATCTCGTGGACGAAGTCCAAAAGGTCTACCGTTCACAAGGCGTCTACATCAACGATAAGCACATCGAAGTTATCGTGCGGCAGATGCTGCGCCGCGTGCGCATTGAACATGCCGGCGATGCCGACTTCCTGCCCGGCGAACTTGTGGACCGCCTCAAATTTGAGGAGGCCAACAAGCGCGTGCTGGCGGAAGGCGGCGAGGCGGTCACCGCCGAACAGATGCTGCTGGGCATTACCAAGTCGAGCCTGCAAACAGACTCCTTCCTGGCCGCAGCGTCATTCCAGGAGACGACGCGCGTCCTCACCGACGCTGCCCTGGAAGGCACGGTGGACCGCTTAGTGAGCCTCAAAGAGAACGTCATCATCGGCAAGCTCATTCCGGCCGGCACCGGCATTCGCGCCCGCGAGGAAGCAGCGGCCTTGCGCAGTCAGCAGGCTGCGGAGCAAGCAGCCGCGGCGCTCTTCTCCGAAGAGGAAGACACCGACGTCGATGAGCAAGAGGCAGTCGCCGCGTCTGCAGCGACGTCAGCCGCTTCGCTGCAGGAGCAAGCCACACGGTTCTTCGAGGGCGGCGATGGTGAGGAACCCGCTACGGAGGCGTCTGCAGAAGCGCCCAGCGGGGATGCACCTCCTGGAGAACCCGCTGTTGAGGCTTCTCTTGAAGCCCCACCGGCTGAGGCATCTGTCGAGGAACCCACCGCAGAGGGCACAGCAGAAGAAACCGCAGAGTAGCGGCACTCTTGCAGCCCGTCGGAAAAGTATGCCGTTAGAATCACAAAGGGCGGACGCGATCACCAGCTTGAAACTCAGGTGATTGTGCCCGCCCCTTGTGACTCTGCGCGCAACGTCCGCCGGTCGCCGGCGCCTTCACCTATGCCTGCCGGCGCGGAATCTCGCGGTCGTCCGAGTCGAGAATGATGGTAACCGGCCCGTCGTTGCTGAGTGATAGCTGCATCATTGCTCCAAACTCACCGCAAGCAACGGGTATTCCCTGGTCTTGCAGACTGCTGACTACCTGCCCGATCAATGGCTCGGCTTCCTCCGGTCGGGCGGACTTGGTAAAGCTCGGCCGGCGGCCCTTGCGGGTCTCGCCATAGAGCGTGAACTGCGAGACAATGAGCACTGCGCCGCCCACCTCCTGCACCGAGAGATTCATCTTGCCGGCTTCATCGCCAAAGATGCGTAAGGTGGCGAGCTTCGTAGCAATATACGTTGCGGCCTCTCCCGTATCGCCAGTCTTCACGGCGATGAGCACGACAAGCCCCTGGCCGATGCTGCCGACAAGTCTTTCTCCAACGTCCACACGCGCTTCACGCACGCGTTGCACCACAGCCAGCATGCAAGTACCCTTTAAGTGAAAAAATCAAGATTCAGAACTCCCGCACAGTATAGCACGGGTCTGTTCGCCCCCCGTGTCGTGCCACGCGATGTTTCCCTACGGTATAATGAAGAAGGTGGAGCGTGGCATGTCAACGGTGGTGCGTGCATTTTGATTGGGTGCGAAATGCGCACCTTGAAGATTTGGGCCGCGCTCGAACAGAGTGCACGGTGTTGTACGAACATCACGCAACACGCTGGGGACAACGGGAAATGCCCATACGTGGCCTATCTGCGCCCCATTGCATTTTGCGGATTGCGTGACACGGTAAAACAGGGCTTCCAGCCCGAGATGCCAAAGGAGGTAATACGGGAATGAGCCAAAGCCAGGAACCGACAGACCAGGTTACTGACACTGAGCTCCCGGTACGCGACTCCGGCGATCTCGCCAACTATGAGAACGACCAACTTATCGACTTCTATACCAGCATGTTATACGTCAGGCGCTTTGAGGAGCGTGTGGCGGAAATGTACTTGCGTGCCAAAATCGGCGGCTACTGCCACCTAAACATCGGTGAGGAAGCCACCGTCGTCGGTACCCTTAAGGCGCTAAGAAAAGAAGACTACTTCTTCGGTAGTTACCGTGTGCACGGCTCAGCCATAGTGCGTGAGTTGCCACACGGTACCGTTATGGCAGAGCTGTTCGGCAAGCGGGACGGTTGCGCAAAGGGCCGTGGCGGCTCGATGCACCTGGTAGACCCCGACCGCCGCTTCATGGGCGGCTACGGCATTGTGGGCGGCAGTATCCCGCTCTCCACCGGTGTCTCTTTTGCCATCAAGTACCGGGACAGCGATGAAATCGTTATGTCCACTTTTGGCGACGGCGCCACCAATATTGGGGCTTTCCACGAAGCGCTCAACATTGCCTCGCTATGGAAACTGCCAAACCTCTTCATCTGCACGAACAACCAATACGGCATGGGTACCAGCGTTGCGCGCGCTTCCGCCGTAACCGAGTTGTGGAAGAAGGGCGTGGCCTATGACATTCCCGGCTACAAAGTTAATGGCATGGACGTGCTCGCGGTGTACCAACTAACGAAGAAGCTCGTAGAAGAAGTGCGGCGCACAAGCGAGCCGATATTTGTCGAGTGCGTCACGTACCGCTATCGCGGCCACTCGATGGCGGACGCGGGCAAGAACTACCGCACCGTAGACGAAATTGCGGAGTGGCGTGAACGCGACCCGGTAGAGAACTTCCGGAAGCGCCTGCTCGAGGGCGAGATCTTCACACAGGAAGACGCCGACGACATTGAAGAAGCCGTGCTTGCCAAGGTGCAATCAGCGGTGGACTTTGCCGAGCGGAGCCCGTTCCCTGACGTGGCGGACCTGGAAAAGTTCGTGTACGCCGAGGATGTGTAGGCATGGCAGCGTTTGACACCCATAGAGCCGTAGAACGCTTACGGCAGCAGGTTTTGGCGTGGTCAATGCGGAGGCCAGATTAGGCGTCATGGGCGCTCGCATGACGCCTTAGCGACCAAGTCTGACCTAAGGGAACTGGCGCGGGCGGCCACAGCCGACCTTCGTGAGTTGGAGCTGCGCATGCGGCTGCATTTGGGCGCATACGTTTTCGCTGCGGCCGGCTTGGCCAAAGCGGTATTGGCCGCGCTTGAGTTGTTACCGCGTAGAACGCAAGCAGATAACGGGCATATTCTCTAATCATCTGTCCCAGGGAGCACAAGACCTATGGCAGAAATTTCATACCGGGAAGCCCTGCGCGATGCCCTGATTGAGGAAATGGACCAAGACCCGGACGTCTTCGTCATGGGTGAAGAGGTCGGTGTCTTTCAGGGCGCATACAAAGTCACCGAGGGCCTGCTGGACCGCTTTGGCGAAAAGCGCGTCATCGACACTCCGATCGCGGAAGAAGGATTCGTCGGATTAGGCGCTGGCGCAGCAATGACGGGCCTCCGCCCCGTCGTCGAACTCATGACGATCAACTTCGGCATGGTGGCGATGGACCAGATCGCGAATCATGCCGCCAAGATCAGCTATATGTTCGGCGGCAGGCTCAAGTGCCCCATGGTCATTCGCGCTCCCGGCGGCGGCGGCCAACAGCTCACGGCCCAGCATTCGCACAGCCTTGACGTGTGGTTCGCATACATCCCCGGCTTGAAAGTAGTCGCGCCGGCCGTGCCTGCCGATGCCAAGGGCCTGCTTAAGACGGCTATCCGTGACGACAACCCGGTAATGTTCTTGGAGCATCTGGCCCTCTACAACAGCAAGGGCGTGGTGCCGGAGGGTGAGCACACCGTTCCCTTTGGGGAAGCGGATGTGAAGCGTGTCGGCAGCGACGTCACCCTGATCGCGCACTCGCGGATGGTGCTCTTTGCACTGCAGGCCGCCGCCCAACTGAGCGAAGAGGGCATAAGCGTAGAAGTTATCGACTTGCGCAGCATCCGGCCATTTGACGTGGAGACACTCGTCCACTCCGTACAAAAGACGAACCACTGTGTCATCGCGGAAGAAGAGCACCGCTCCTTTGGCGTGAACGCCGAGGTGGCCGCGACTATCTACGAAGAAGCATTCGACCATTTGGACGCTCCCATCGCACGTGTTGGCGGGGTGGAAGTGCCAATGCCTTATTCCAAACCCCTGGAGCAAGCGGTAATACCTAGTCCGGAAAAGATCGTAGACGCCGTGAGAACTACCCTCAACGCTTAGACCGACAGGAAGAGGAGCAACCCAAGACATGGCCCGTGAAGTCCCCATGCCCAGGCTTAGCGATACCATGGAGGAAGGGAGAGTCCTGCAGTGGTATAAGCAGGTGGGTGACAGCATCAAGAAGGGCGAGTTGCTCGCCGAAATCGAGACCGACAAGGCCGTGATGGATCTCGAATCCGTAGAAGAGGGCACGCTGCTTCAGCTTCTCGTGGCAGAAGGCGGTTCGGCGGCTCTGGGAGCCCCCATAGCACTGGTGGGTGATGAAAGTGAGATAGGAGAGCAGATAGCTGTTGCCGCTCCTACCGAGCCCGCGGCTGATGATGCCCTGGAGAGCGGCGCTGACGTGCGCCGTCCCGGGCGCGCTGTCGCCGACGGCAGCACAGGAGAGACCGGCTCCGCATCCCAACCTACGGACGCAGCGCAAACTGATGCAGCGTCCGGTCGCGTCAAGGCGTCGCCACTCGCGCGCCGTATGGCCGCTGAACAAGATCTTGACCTCACGAAGATTACAGGCACCGGCCCTGGCGGCCGCATCGTCAAGGATGATGTTGAAAAGGCGGCACGCGACGCTGCCGTCTCCGACGACCCTGCCGCCATGCCGAGCGAGACTGAGGTGGCTTCACTCTCGCGCATGCAGGCCACAATCGTGCGACGCATGGTCGAAAGCAAGACCACCGTGCCGCATTTCTACCTTACGCTGGAAGTGGACATGAGCGCCGCCAAGGCGATGCGGGCGGAGGTGAACGCCGCCTGGAGTGAAGAAGAACGCATTAGTTACAACGACATCATCATGAGAGCGACCGCGCTCTCTCTCATGCGGCATCCGGATGCAAACGGCTACTATCGCGATGGCGGCTTTGTATATCATCAAGAGGCAAATATCGGTATTGCTGTTGCCGTACCCAGCGGTTTGCTGGTCCCCGTGCTCAAGAATTGCGATACCAAGCCGCTCCGTCAACTCGCCGTAGAGGCAAAGGTGCTGGTTGAGCGTACCCGTGAAGGCAAGAATCGACCCGGCGATCTGGAAGGCGGCACGTTTACCGTATCGAATCTGGGGATGTTCGGTGTGCGTGACTTTTACGCCATCGTGAATCCTCCTCAGTCCGCCATCATTGCCGTTGGCGGCATCGAGCCGCGTCCCGTCGTTCGCGATGGTGAAATCGTCATACGCGATATCATGTTCCTCAGCATCTCTGCCGACCACCGCATACTTTACGGCGCTCCTGCCGCTGAGTTCCTGCGGGACTTGAAAGACCTCCTGGAAAATCCCTATAACTTGCTGATCTAAGCGGCGTAATCACCTGGGTGGCGTTATCACCTGGCTCCAAGTGCCGGAACATCGGGCGAACGCAGAGTTCGCCCGATTTGATTCCTGAGCAGTGCATTCGGCAAGATGGAATTAGCGCACATGAGAAGAATTCTTGAATGAATACCGATTTCAGGCTGACCCAGTCCTGAAGGGAAGGCACTATGGCAGAAAACACACATGACGTTGTGATTATAGGCGGTGGCCCGGGGGGCTACCCTGCCGCAATTCGCGGCGCACAACTTGGGCTCAAGGTGGCGGTGGTCGAGAAGGAAAAACTCGGCGGAATCTGCCTCCACAAAGGCTGCATCCCCACCAAGGCTTTGCTGGAATCCGCCGAGCACCTGTACCACGCCCGCGACGAAAGCTCGGCCTTTGGAGTTGTCGCCACGGATGTTTCATTTGACTATGCCCAAGTGCTTAATCGCAAGTCCCAGGTGGTGGCGCAGCTTCACAAAGGCGTGCAAGGGCTGCTGAAAAGAAACAAAGTAGACGTTTTCTTCGGGACCGGAACCCTCACGTCGCCCCAAACAGTGCACGTGGAGAGCAGCGCCGGCGGTCAAGACCTGAGCGCCGACAACGTCGTCATCGCGACCGGCTCACGACCACGCAGCCTGCCGGGACTGGAGATTGACGGCAAAGCGGTGATCAGCAGCGATCATGCGCTTGAACTCACCACGCTGCCGGAGTCGGTCATCATCTTGGGCGCGGGAGCGGTAGGCGTTGAATGGGCAAGTCTCCTTCACGATTTCGGCGTGGCCGTGACGGTGGTCGAGATCATGCCGACATTGGTGCCCTTGGAAGACAAAGACATCGGCAAGGAACTCGGCCGCTCGTTTAAGCGGCGTGGGATTACAGTCAAAACTGACGCCAAGCTGTTGGTGGAAAGTTTAAGGACGAATGAAGATGCCGTAACGGTTGACATTGAAGTAAAGGGTAAGCAAGAGTCTCTGCATGCAGATGTGCTGCTTGTGGCCGTCGGAAGAATTGGCAACACCGAGGACCTTGGATTGGATGCGCTTGGCATAAAGTCAGAGGGCGGCATCATTCCGGTTGATGGATACGGCCGCACAAATGTGCCGCACGTCTACGCGATAGGCGACGTAGCGGGCGGCTTCCTGCTCGCCCACAAGGCCACCGCCGAAGGGCACATCGCCATGGAGCACCTTGCCGGTGAGAGTTCCTTCCCCCTGGACCCCCTACGCGTGCCTCGCGCCACGTATTGCCGACCGGAAATCGCGAGCATCGGTCTCCTGGAGGAGGAAGCCGCCGCGCAAGGGAGAGACGTAAAAGTCGGGCGATTCCCCTTTGCCGCACTGGGCAAGGCGCTCATCAAGGGGCAGACCGAAGGCTTTGTAAAGATGGTCTGCGACGCCAAGACCGATGAGATTCTGGGTACCCACGTCATCGGGCCCGGCGCCACCGACATCGTCGCCGAGATGGGACTGGCGCAAATGCTGGAAGCAACGCCCTTGGAAGTCGGCCTCAATATTCATCCCCATCCCACGCTCGCGGAAGCTATCATGGAAGCCTCCTGGGACGTCGACCGCCGTGCCGTGCACGTCTTCCGACGACGGTAAGCCAAAGGGCATAACCTTAGGGGGGCTCTATCCACACTCCCGGCAGAAAGCAAGAACTTCTCCACTTCTCGGGAATAGAGTTAGGGTAAGTAGCCTGTTCATCCCTCCTCCCTGGGGAGAGAGTTAGGGTGAGTAGCCTGTACATCCCCTCTCCCTGGAGAGGGTTAGGGTAAGTAGCCTGTTCATCCCTCCTCCCTGGGGAGAGAGTTAGGGTGAGTAGCCTGTACATCCCCTCTCCCTGGAGAGGGTTAGGGTAAGTAGCCTGTTCATCCCCTCTCCTTGGGGGAGAGTTAGGGTGAGTAGCCTGTACATCCCCTCTTCCTGGGAAGAGAGTTAGGGTGAGTAGCCTGTACATCCCCTCTCCCTGGGAAGAGAGTTAGGGTGAGTAGCCTGTACATCCCCTCTCCTTGGGGAGAGGGTTAGGGTGAGGGGATCTTCGCCGCTAGCCGGCACTCCTCCATAGACTTGGCATTATTTAGCGAATCATGCCCCGTAGCCGCTACGCGGACAACTTTGGAGCAAATCAACATGGCAACCAGTTTCGACGTACGTGATCCCGCTTTCTTTCAGCTTGTACCGCAAGACGCGGAACTCGAGCGCGTAGCGGGCGGGTTCAAATTCACCGAAGGCCCAGTCTGGCGGGACGGCAGCCTGCTGTTCAGCGATATTCCCAACAGCCGCACCGTGCGCTGGCAAGAATCGCCGGAAGGCTTCTCGGTGAGCACCTATCGCACACCCTCCGGCAATGCGAACGGTCTTACGCTGGACCGCGAGGGGCGACTCATCTCCTGTGAACACTCCGCACGGCGGGTGAGTCGGCAAGGGGCCGACGGCACGTACACGACCCTGGCGGACTCCTACCAAGGCAAGAGTCTCAACAGCCCAAACGACGTGGTTGTAAGCACTGACGGCACGCTCTACTTTACCGATCCGCCGTACGGCGTGGAGGACTTGGGATTGGAGCCGGACCTGGACTTTCGCGGCGTGTATATGATTACGACCGACGGCGTGCTGCACCTCTTGGCTGATGACTTCGACCGGCCGAACGGTCTCGCCTTAGCGCCCGATGAGCGAACACTCTACGTTAATGACAGCCGGCGGCGCCACATACGCGCGTTTGCGGTGCGAGATGACGGCGCCCTGGACAGTTACCGCCTCTGGACAGATATGAACTCAAGCGATGACGGCAGTCCGGACGGCATGAAGGTGGACACGCAAGGAAACATCTTCTGCACCGGGCCGGGCGGCATCTGGGTGATAAATCCGGCAGGACACGTGCTCGGGAGGATCATCGGCGACGAACAGCCGGCCAATGTGGCTTGGGGCGGAGCGGACTGGAGCACACTCTTCGTCACTGCCCGCACGAGCCTCTACCGCATCCGGCTGAACACGACCGGCCTGCCCGTGCCCCGCTGATGGAGCGGCGTGCAAGTATGCCTGTTCAACTATTCCGTTGGAGATCGCGTGAGGCGCTCCCACTGTCGGGGGTCAATCGCAGCGGACGGCATTGGGGGCCGCGTGCGAATCTCATCCAGCAAGTCAACCAATTGCTTAATTTCATTGATGCCGGCCTGTACCGAACCGTCCGGCTGCCAGTTTTCGTAGAAATTCTGGTGCAAAGAGTTTGCCGCATGGAAGAGCGAGCGCAAGCCAGGGTTTTCCACGTCGCGGGAGACTTGGTCTACGATGTCAAAGAGCAGTCTATGTGAGTTGTGGTTCCAGCCTTTGCTCACGGCAATGGCCTTGACTGCGTGTGCCGCGGCGCCCCAAGCCTTTTCAGAAGCTTGGAGCCGGTCGCCTTTATCAAATTCTTCTTGGGCCTGACGAACAAAGCGACGGCTGAGCACCACACACTCGTCCGCATTAGTATGTTTGTAGTCTTTCATGAAGTATTCTCCTTTTCTCACTATACCACTGGCCGTGGTATCATTCACCGGCGAGAATTGGAGAAAGAGGGGGATTTTGCTCAGATGTCGATTGGCGTGACACTCGTGACCGGCGCCACCGGCCAGCAGGGCGGTGCTGTGGCGCGTGCACTCCTAGCCGCTGGGAGAACCGTGCGCGCGCTCACCCGAGACTTTGCCCGCGCCGAGACGCTCATAGAAATCGGGGCGCGGGTAGTCGTGGGCGACATGACCAATTCAGAGCAGATGAAACGAGCGTGCCAGGGCGTGGACTGCGTTTTCCTTGTGGGTACGCCCTACGCCGACGGCCCGGAGGCGGAGTGGCAGCAGCTCAAGACCTGCATCGACGCGGCTCGCGATGCCAAAGTCCGGCACGTCGTCTATTCTTCGGTGCAGCGCGCGACAGACCTGATTGACGTGCCCCATTACGCGCAAAAGCACCGCGCGGAAGAGTACCTGCAAGCCAGCGGCCTAGACTGGACGCTGCTGCGGCCTGTCTTCTTCATGGATAACTTCGGCGCGGACGCGCTGGCCGGCAACTTGCTGGCGGGTCGGCTCCACGCCCCTATGCCGCCCCACGTTGCCACCCAACTCGTCGCCGTGGAGGATATCGGCCGGGTTGCCGCCACGGTGCTGGCCGCACCGGAAGCGTGGACAGGCAAGACTCTCGACCTGGCCGGGGACGCGCTCACCTGGCAAGAAATAGCCGCAGCCATTGGTACCGCCATTGGCAGGACGGTTGAATTCTACCCGCTGCCGCCGGAGTGGGTGGCCGAAAGCATGGGCGCAGACTACGCAGCCTACTACGACTGGCTGTGGAAAGAGGGCTTCACGGCAGGCGTCGAAGGGATGGAGAAAGCTCTCGGCTTTCGGCCAATGGACTTTGCAAACTACCTCAGCCAAGCGCGCTGGACCCTGGACCTGAAGATTGAGCTAGAGGTGCACCCACCCCAGCTCTAGCATTTCCCCATTTCCCACTTGTCTTTGACAAAGTCAACTCAAAGACTTAGAGTCGTTCTGCGAGTGTGACCGCTTATGGAAAGAGCCGCAGCTATGGGAAACGATCAACCGAAATCTGTAGACAGAGCGGACATGATCGAGCGGGTGACCCCAGGGCTAGTTCAGCTATTTACCGACAAGGGTACCGGCTCAGGCTTCACAGTTAGCGGCAGCGGACTGACCATAACGAACGCTCATGTAATTGCGGACACAGACAAAGTAGTCGCGGTTTCAACCAATGGCGAAGTCTGTGAAGCCCAACTGTTAGCATATGATACCGGGATAGACATAGCAGCAATTAGGGTAATATTCCCCACACCTCTAACTGCTATTCCGCTAGGAGATTCAGATCAAGCGCGCCCCGGCGAGGAGGTAATTGCACTTGGATTTCCACCCACTGTTGGATTCCATCCAGGACAGCAGCCGACCATAACACGAGGAATCGTATCGGGAAAACGTCAGCAGGAAACTACAAGTTACGTTCAGACTGATGCTGCCATCAACAGTGGAAACAGTGGAGGGCCTCTCGTAAATCTCGCAGGAGAGGTAATTGGCGTAAACACCTTTGGAATTCAAAATACTGAAAACATGGCGTTCGCTATCGCCAGCAACGAAGTGCAAGTTTGGCTTGCCAGCATAGCCAAACCTCTGGAACAGGATATTATGGCTCAAGAAGGAGCATCAACTGTTCAGACACAGAACACCGAAACTCAACAAACAACGCTGGTACCCTCAGGGGTTCGATTGACCATCAGTTATTTGCTGGATGTCTTTATTTTGCTACTCACCGCGCTTGCCCTTAATCTCAACGTCAATTTGGGGGTGATAGCAATCGTAATTGCCCCGATAGTTTTACCTGCATGGTACGTAAGAGGCACAGGGAGTCTTGGACACCAAGTGACTAAACTTCGCTTCGTCAACTATAGAACGGGGCAGCGTATCAGTATACCTAAGTGCATTGTAAGGGGACTAATCATGTGGGTGGGGCTAGTAGGTGCTTTGGCTATTACAGGATCTTGGATGTCATCTGGTTCTTCTCTCGCTCCAATCATCCTCCTACCTACCCTGAATGGAATCGTGGCATTTGTCCGTAAGGACAACCGTACATTAGTAGACCTTATCGCTGGGACGTCGGCTGTAAGGAATTACCAAATGCGCTAGCTACGCATTACTGGCGACTTCATGACCTGCCTGCACTAGATCTGCGCGACTTCCGTTTCGACCAAGCTAAATGGCATGAGCAACTGCTAGGGCGAGTACACAATGTAAGCTGCTTTGCATTTCCTGGTACTTGGCACACTAGACCCCGTGCCAAAAGTACATCCATCCGACGGAGGATTCAGTAGTACCCCAGCTAAATAGTACTCAGAGCGTCCGGGTCGAATTCCTCCTCAACAACCCGTTCATCGATGGCCGCCTGCAGCGCGTCGATCTGCACCCGCGCCTGCGTTACCGCCTCCGCCAGCGGTACGAGCGTGAAGTCCTTATCCGTGCGGAGCTTGAGTTCTACCGCCGCATTCTTCAACGTGCGACGGCTGACGGTAATGCGCAGCGGCATGCCAAGGAGGTCGGCGTCGGTGAACTTTACCCCGGGGCTCTCGTTGCGGTCGTCGAAGAGCACGGAAATGCCGGCCGTGCCAAGATCGGCGTAGAGCTGCTCCGCCGCCTGCACAACCGTTTCGTCGTTCTGGTTCAGCACTACCAGATAAACGTGGTAGGGCGCAACCGCGACCGGCCAGACTATGCCTCGCTCATCGTGTGAGGCCTCTACCACTGCCGCCATGAGCCGCTCGACGCCAATGCCATAGCATCCCATCACCATCGGATGCAGTTCACCTGCCTCATCGCGGTACTGCGCCTTGAGCGCCGCCGTGTACTTGGTGCCCAGCTTGAAGATGTTCCCCACCTCGATGGCACGCTCCAAATGCACCGGCCCGCCGCAACTCGGGCACGGCGCTCCATCATACGCGCTGGCGATATCCGCCACAATGTCTGCGTCGTAGTCTCGGCCGTAATTCACGTTGTAGAAATGAAAGCCTTCCTTATTCGCGCCCGCGACAAGATTTGTGGACTCGGCCACCAGATCGTCAACAACGACCTGCACGCCGCTCACGCCAATCGGCGAGGCATAGCCTCCTACGATCCCATGTTCTCGTAGTTCTCCCTCGGTTGCGGGCCGCAGCATGGTGGATTTCGTCGCGTTTACGAGCTTGGTCTCGTTCACTTCCATGTCGCCGCGCACCACCGCGAAGATCAAGCCCCGGTCGCCCATGAAGAAGGTAGCTTTCGCGGTGCTCGATTCGGGAATGTCCAAGAGCTCGGCGAGGTCCGCGATGGTCTTCGTATCCGGCGTTGCTACTTCCTCCAGCGGCTGCGGCTCGCCGCCGTCAACAACGTCTTTGCGAAACGTGGCAATCTGCCGGTTGGCGCTGAGGCCGCACGCGTCACAGAGCACCAGCGTATCCTCTCCCACCGGCGTCAGCGACATGAACTCATGGGCCATGGTGCCACCCATCATGCCCACGTCGGAATCCACCGACATCACGTCCAGCCCGCAGCGGCGAAAGATGTTGAAGTACGCCTGGTACACGTCGGGGTAGTAGCGGTCCAGGTCCTCCTGGGTGACGTGCGCGCTGTAGGCATCCTTCATCGTGAATTCACGCAGCCGGATTGCGCCGGCCCGCGGGCGCGGTTCATCGCGGAATTTCGTCTGGATCTGGTAGAGCATCACCGGCAGTTGGCGGTACGAGTGCACGTTGTAGCCAATGAGGCTTGTGATAACTTCCTCATGGGTCATGGCGAGCACCAGGTCGTGATCTGCGCGGTCCTTCAGCCGCAGCAAGTCGTCGCCAATGTCGTACCAACGACCCGTCTGCTGCCAGATCTCCGCCGGCTGCACTACCGGCATGATGAGCTCCTGGCCGCCGATAGCATCCATCTCCTCACGGAGTACCTGCTCGATCTTGGCCGCAACGCGCGTGCCGAGCGGGAGCAAGCTATAGATACCCGATGCAAGCTGCCGGATGAAGCAGCCGCGCACCAGTAGCTTGTGGTTGGGTACGTCCGCTTCCGCAGGATCGTCCCGCAGTGTTTCACAGAGTAAGGATGAACGTCTCATAAATTCACAAATGCTCCCAGTCAATATATCTGGCTAGACCAGTTCTTAGCTACGTAGCTTTGGTGAATGCCCTAAGTGTAGCAGAATCCGTCTGCACGAACGTCAGGACAACCAGTAGGGGAATTCGTTGGCGTTCCTACGGCCGTCGCCAGGAGCGGCCGTCCATGGCGATAAGGGCATCGGCCTCGGGTGGCCCCCAGCTACCGGCCTCGTAATTCGGGAAGTTGCCGGCAGGACGGGATTCCCACGCCTCGATGATGGGCGTAATCAAACTCCAGGCGTATTCAATCCATTCACTGTGGGCAAAGAGCGTGCGGTCGCCCCGCATTATGTCCAGTAGCAGTGTTTCGTACGCCGGCGGCGCTTCACCATTGAAGAGCGATTCATAGTCAAAATTCATGCTGACCTGATGCACCCGGATGGTTTGACCAGGGTACTTAACGCGAAATTGAAGAGAAAACCCCTCGTTGGGCTGTACGCGAATGACAATCGCATTGGGATTCAGAGCATCGGCAGGGGTAAGCCCGAAGAGCAAGTGGGGCACGCGCTTGAACTGAATGGCAATCTCCGTCACCTTCTTCGTCATGCTCTTTCCGGAGCGTAGATAGAAAGGCACGCCCTCCCAACGCCAGTTGTCGATGTAGAGCTTCAGCGCGGCAAAGGTCTCGCGATTAGAGTTCGGGTCGGTATTCTCCTCTTCGCGATACCCTTTGACGTATTCCTCACGGACCCAGCCCGGACCGTATTGTCCGCGCACCGCCCACTGATCGATCTGCGTCAGCGGGATGGGGCGGGTAGCCCGCAAGACCTTAATCTTCTCCGCACCCACCGCCTCGGCATCAAACACTACCGGCGGGTCCATCGCCACCAGAGAGTAGAGTTGCAGCAGGTGGTTCTGGAACATGTCGCGCATCGCGCCGGACTCTTCGTAGTATCCGGCTCGGTGCTCTATTCCCAAACTCTCCGATGCCGTTATCTGCACATGGTCCACATAGCGGCGGTTCCACAGCGGCTCGAATATGTGGTTTGCCAGCCGGAAAACCAGGATGTTCTGCACCGTCTCTTTACCGAGGTAGTGATCGATGCGGTAGGTCTGGGACTCTGCGAACACGTTTGCAATCTGCGCGTTGAGTGTCTGCGCCGTCGCGAGATCCCGGCCAAACGGTTTCTCGATCACAACACGCCGCCATGCGTCACTGCCCTGCACATGATGCAGGCCCACGGCGCCAAGTTGCTGGATCACATCAGAGTACACACTGGGTGGGGTGGAGAGATAGAAGACGTACCTGCCGCCGCAGTTATGCTGATCGGAAACCGTGTTCAGCATGGCCGCAAGCTGTTGAAAGTCCTCACCATTGCTGTAGTTACCGGAGATATAGTGCAGACGCTTCACAAACTGATTGCACGAGTCTTCGTCAACGGCAACGTTGCCCGCATACTCGCGCACGGCCGCTTTCATCTTGTCCCGAAATATCGCCGTATCCCACCTGCTGCGGGAAAATCCTACGATGGCAAAATCACGCGGCAGTAGACCGCGCTGCTGTAGGTTGTAGAGCGCGGGCACAATCATGCGGCGGGTTAGGTCGCCGGTCGCGCCAAAGATCACGATGGCGCACCCCTCCAGCCCGCGGGGCGCCGACGCATTCTCGACCAATTCTTCAATTTGGGAAGCAACTTGCATTTGCGTCTTCCCCTTCTCAACTCATGGGTTTCTGTTGCAACACATTATAGCGTGTACATCGAAGTGATCAGCCTGCACCAGGCCCGCCAAAGCAGTTGCCCTACGTTTCCCAGCAGAATAGTCAATCAAGTGAAACTATGCAAACCCAAGCTTGAAGACTGCTCTGCAGTGACTTTGCACGCACGACTGAATACTGGGACGCGGCGGGGAAACTTGCACTAAATCTGTGGGCCAAAGCGTAGCGCGGGGGGCTTGTCCCCGCTTTGTATGGGGTGCACCGGGCGCGGATCCTTGTCCCTCCGATCTGAATTGCAACGTAGCGCGGGGGCTTGTCCCCCGCTCTGTATTGCGGCGGCGAGCGCACAGAAGATGAAGTCAACTCCCCGCTTGCGCGGGAATGACGGGCCTCATTGCTAACCGATCCTGGCAATGAACAACCAGACCTTGGTTCTTCAATGCAACTCGTTCAGGGCCGATTCAAGTGCGGCGAGACCTTGCTCGTAGTCAGCGCCGAGGTGTACGCGCAACACTCGGCGCCCGTGGCCGCGCAAAGAGCGCATGTCCCCAAGCGCCTGCGCCCGGATAAAGGTCCCGAACGAATACGGCGCGCCGGGGATGGGCACGTCGTCGGCAATATCAGCCGTGAGTTGCAAACACACGGCAGCGTTCGGCCCGCCTTTGTGCAATTGCCCGGTGGAATGGAGGAACCGGGGGCCGTAACCCATCGTCGTGGCTGCAGGCGTGACGGCACGTAACGTGTGGCGCAGTGCATCCATGCGTCTCTGAACCACTTCAGCCTGCGGCAAGTACGCCATCAACGCCACGTAGTCGCCGGGCGCCACGTGACTGAAAAAGCCCTGCAGAGCCTCTGCCACCGATGTACCTTCGCAATCGCCGTAAAGTGAGAGCGGTCCTGCGACAAGGTCTGGCGTCTCCAACGGCAGCGCTCCTTCGCGCTGGTACGTTTGCAGGAGCGCGGCGGTGTTGTCCTTGCTCTCTTGAACGTTTGGCTCGTCGAAGGGATTTACGCCGAGCAGGTGGCCGGCCACCGCCGTTGCCACTTCCCAACGGAAGAATTCCTGCCCTAAGTCCATTGTCTCCGCCATTGTCAGCCGAATCACCGGATGACCTGCAGCTGCCAGCGCTTGGAGCCCCTCCACGTCGTTCTCACCGTCCGTGCCAGGGAGAGATGTGTGCACGAAGACCCGATCCGCGCCGTAGTCTTCCGGCTGTCCCACGTCCTCGCCCTCGACCGGAACGACGCCGTATCCCTGCTTGCCGAGGCTCTCGGCTACGAGCTGTTCCAGCCACCAACCCACCGTGGCAATCTCCGGCGCGCATACGAGGGTAAGCTTGTCCCGTCCCTGCTGGGCATGGGTTGCAAGCTGCGCTCCCAATACGACGCCTGGATTTTCGGCTGCCGCTACCTCTGGCCCACAGCGCCGCGCCATCGCCGCCGCGCGGCCAAGAAAGTCAGCGACATCGATCCCAAGCAAAGCCATGGGCACGAGCCCAAAGAACGATAGCGCCGAGTACCGGCCGCCAATGTCAGCGGGATTGCGGAAGACGTGGCGGAAGCCGCGCGCAGTGGCTTCCTCATCCAACGGAGTGCCGGGGTCGGTAATTGCGATGAAGTTGGCGCCAGGCGGCGTGATCCCGGCCTGTCTGACGCGGTCCCAAAAGTACTGATAGAAGGCGTTCGATTCACCGGTGGTGCCGGACTTGCTCGACACCACGAAGAGCGTGCGCCTTACATCCACCGCATCGTGCACGGCCTGCACGGCGCGGGGATGGGTGCTGTCGAGCACATGCAGCCGCAGCCAGCCGGGAGCGGCGCCAAAGGTAGCGCGGCAGACGTCGGGGCACAGACTGCTCCCGCCCATGCCGAGAATTACGGCGTCAGTATAGCCTGCTGCCCGGACTGTTTCAGCGGACGTGAAAATCTCATCCAGCCCGGAGCGCCGCACGTCCGCAACGACGTTCAGCCAACCCAAGCGGTGGCGAATTGCCGCTTGCTCTTGCAGATCGTCAGACCAGAGGCTGGCGTCCTTTTGCCAAAGACGCGCGCCAACGTCTTCGCGCGCGAGCGTTGCTAATGCTTGCAGGATCGCAGCTTCTGCGTTGTCGGCGTCTCCCGCCAATAAAGGTTGGCGCGCCATCGCTAGGTAGTTGCGACAAGCTCTGCGCACACCTGCTCAATGCGTTCCAGCAAGGCGTGATACGGCTGCACGAACTTATCCACACCCTCTTGCTGCAGTTGGCGGGTCATGGCGTCATAGTCCACGCCCACAGCCGACAGGGCGTCCAACACGGCTTGCGCCTCTGCCACACCCGTATCTACAGTCTGGGCCAGCGTGCCGTGATCGCGGAAAGCGTCCATAGTGTCGTCCGGCAAGGTATTCACGGTGTGCGGGCCGATGAGATTGTCCACGTACATCACGTCGGAGAAGTCGGGGTTCTTCGTGCTTGTGCTCGCCCAGAGCACGCGTTGCACGCGCGCGCCCTTAGCCTCCAGCTTGGCAAAGCGCTCCGACTTGAAGAAATCGAGGAAGTGCTGGTAGGCAATCTTCGCGTTGGCAATCGCCACTTTTCCCAAGAGCTCCCGCGCGCGACTCTCGCCGGCCTCAGCCCGTGCCTCCAACAACTCATCGGCCAATGTATCGATGCGGCTCACAAAGAAACTCGCCACGGAAGCAATGCGGTTTACCGGCTGACCCGCCGCGGCACGCGCCTCGAGAGCCGAAATATACGCCTCGGCCACGTTATCGTAGTCCGTGAGCGAGAACATCAGCGTGATGTTGACGTTGTACCCCTCGGCGAGCATCTGCTGCACCGCGGGTATGCCCTCGTCAGTGGCCGGTATCTTGATCATCAGATTCGGGCGGTCCACCTGTTGCCAGAGGCGTCGCACCTCACCAATGGTGCCCGCCGTATCGAAGGCGAGTTCCGGCGAGACCTCAAGACTTACCAGGCCGTGCTCGCCGTCACTGGCGTCGTACACCGGCCGCAGCACGTCGCAGGCCGATTGAATGTCGGTAACCGCAACTGCTTCGTAGACTTCCGTCGTACTCTTGCCGGCGGCGTGCAGCGCGCGCAATTGATCGCGGTAGTCATCGCTGCCGCTAATCGCCTTCTCGAAGATGGCGGGGTTCGAGGTCATCCCCCGCAGACCGTCGTTGTCCACCAGGGCCTGAAGCTGGCCCGATTGCATGAGGCCGCGGCTGATGCTATCCAGCCACACGCTCTGGTCGTAGTCTTGCAGTTGTACAAGCCTGTTCTTCTCTGCCATAGTTACCTCCTTGTAAACACACAGACGGCGACTTAGCCTTGTGTGCCCGGTTCAGTTCCTGCTCTACCTGATTGCGCTCTACGTGATTGCGGACGGTCCGGTATTACCCAGAAAGTGAGCTCTCATCCGTAATTCCCGTGAACTCTCTTCCGTCACGCCCGTGAGCTCTTCTCCGTCTTGCCCGTGAACTTTCTTCCGCCATTTCACGTGCACTCTTTTCCGTCATTCCCACAAACTCTTTTCCGTCATTCCCGCGAAAGCGGGAATCCATCTTAATCCTGCACTCTCGAATCACTCGCAAAGTAAAAAGATAGCGGCAACAACCGATGCCCGTCTCATTCACCCACGAAGTGCACGATCGGCATCCCCGCCTACGTTGTTTCCACTTCCTCCTGTTGGCCGAGGCCTGCCTCCCGTTCCGCCTGCTCCAAGGCCGTCACCTTAGCGAGACGACGGGCGTGCCGCTCTTCGCCCGTAAACGAGGCGGCCAAGAATGCCGTTACCAGTTCCTCCATCAGGGCGGGACCCACGACTCGAGGGCCCAAACACAGCACATTCACGTTGTCGTGTTCGACCGCCTGATGTGCTGAGTAGACATCGTGGCACAGGCCCGCGCGAATGCCGCGCATCTTGTTGGCGGCGATGCTCGCACCCACGCCGCTGCCGCAGAGCAGGATGCCCCGATCGGCCTCTCCGCGTTGCAGGGCCGCACCCAAAAGGCGAGCAAAATCCGGGTAATCGTCGTACGGATCGAGTTCATGCGGGCCAACGTCAACCACAGTATGGCCGGCAAGCTCAAGCCACTGCTTGACCTCGTTCTTGCTGGCTAATCCGTTGTGATCGGCTCCGATTGCAATGCGCATCCACTCACTCCCGCTCTATCCTACCGGAATCTGCAAGATTGGCGCTATGTTTCGCTACGGCCCACTTTGGCGCAGATAGGTCGAATCGTTTGAGACTGCAAGCTAAGAGTTGTGGCCGCATGCGAAAAGTTCCTACCCACGTCAGTCTACCTCGCCCCACTGCAATCTATGCTCCCCGGCAGCAAGCGTCTGCGTGACCGCCTGGAACCGGAAACCGTATCGTTCCACACTACGGGTGGGCATCGGCCGGCGATCTACAGAAATAGCGCGCCGCTCGCTGCCGGTTTCCAGCAGGAGCAGCGTCGCGTCCTCAAGAGGTGCGCCAACATGGACACTGAAACCGGAACTCTCCACCTCGCCAAACGACAACGTGCGGCGGCTCCGTTCCCACGCGTTAATCTCTTCAGAGGTCCACCACGGTAAGCCCTGCTGCCGCGCGTACGCCACAACCTGCGCCATAGCCGCGGGCACACCGGGCCGCAGGCAGTGGTGAGGATGGAAGAGGTAGTGCGCAACGCCATAGTGCTTCTGTACGCGGTCGACTAACGGTTCCGCGATGCTGTATGGCGCATATGCGTCTACCGGCGCATCCGGGTGGCCGACCGGTTGCACAATATCTTGGGTCAAGAAGTTGACTTCCAGCACGTCATAAAAATGACCGGAGTCTGAATCCATCGGGAACCAGGGGTGGGTGCTGCCGTAGAGGTGGCCGGTGTTGCCATCCTTGGATGGCCCTTTCGTCTGATCGGAGGCAATACCCACCTTCTCCAGCCAATGGAAGAATTCTAACGACCCTTCCCAGCGCGTGTAGTGGTTCTTGTTGGTCGTAATGGTGTCCAGCCCGGCCTCCCGCCGCAGGAACTCCCACTGGAAGACGAGATCGCCATAGTCCCAGCGGTTAGGCTCCCTACCTGAAAGGGCGTCAAAGTGGAGGCAGATTTCGCTGCCGTATTCTGCTACCGCCGCGTAGAGTTCGGGTGTATAGCCCGGGTACTGAATGCACCACGTGGAGTGCACGCCGAGCGCGCGGGTATTCTCTAAGAGTTGGAACGCGCGGTCAAGCACATTGTTGTCGGAATCGTGGGAGAGGTGCGCCACCGCCTCAATTTCGCCGGGCCAATACCAGAGTAAGGGAAGCGCGGTATTGGTGAACTGCGCGCCGAGGAAGATGCTGCGCAACAGTATGGCGCGGAGCTCATCGCCGACGGCCTCTAAGAAAAAGGGTACTTCTGTGCCTGGAGAGCGGTCTGTTTCCCAATTCAATACAATGCCGTCGTCACACTTGAGAATTCCTTCATCGATGTTAGCAGTCCCATCCGGCGCCGGCAGGCCATCTTGACGCACGGGCTTGCCTTGCAGCATGTGTAAGACGCACCAGGGCAAGTCTGCGGCGGAGAAGATGCTCAGTCCCCGCTGGAGGCGGTAGGCGCTTACGCCCACACCAATGCGATTCCCTTCTCCATCACAGAGGTTGGCCAGCACACCGGCCCCGGCCGCGCGAGCGGTCGCGGCGTCCCAGACGTGCAAGGATGAGTGAAGATCGCGCACCAGAGGATGATCTCCCTGAGTAACTTTCAAGTAAGCCTCGCGGGTGCCTGCCTGCGTGCGGACGCCGAAGAGGTCATCCAAGCCGCTCGTGCCTCCCAGCCCGATCAGGGCGCCGCCCGCCGTCACGAAGCCATAGAGCCGGCCCATCTCAGGAGTGGTGACCTCGTGGTGCGGCAAGATCAGCACCTTAAGAGTTGCCAGCGCTTCCGGCAAGGTGGCGGCGTCCACGCGCACGAAAGGGATGCCCGCGTGAGCCAAAATCTCCAATATATATGCGCTGCGCGGCGCGTAGCAACCTTCCTGTAGAAAGACCCCAAGGGGTTGGGCGCCAGGATGCATGTATTAGCTCCGTGTTTTGGCGTAGTTTTCCTCAATTGCGTACGCAGGGCACAATTGCAATTGTGCAAGCATGATATTCAGCATACGCCACATTGAGATAAGAAACACTGAGGGTTGTGATGTCGGGAACAGAGATCAGAATGTGACCTCGAATGGCACTTCAGCTAATTTCCGTTCGCCCGCATACACATAGACCCAATAGCGCCCGGGCGCCCACCTTTGCGCCGGCGGCGGCCCGACCGAATACCACCTCGTCCCGCCGATGTACTTTGCTTCTGCAGTCAACTCCCCGCTCCGGCGCCTGTATTCGAATCCGTCCTTGTAGTACTCCACGATCTCCAAGGGTATGCTATGCGAGCCTCCCGATACATTGTACGAGTATTTCAAGACGAGAGACACCCGGTCAGTAACATCCTGCACAGCAAAACCGGACACTGGGGGGCCGTCCTTTTCTGTAGATATGTAAGCCTCTTCGATACGCCCCTTGATGCTGGGCAAGCGCGGATCCGCGGGACTGGCATCAAGACGGGAGAGGTCGTAGGGTTTGGTTCCGTCGTACCAGCGAGCAATGACGGAACTTTCCGCTCCATCCTCCGAGCGAAAGGCCGCCCTGATATGGTCGATCCCCACTGACGTGCCGCGGCGTTCATCGGCGTCGTCTTCCATTTCCGACGCCGAGTAGAGGGCGCGGAACCCCTCTCGGAATTTCTCATTGCCCAGTGCGCGATGGAGATCTGCGAATAGCCGTTCCCCGAGTGCGTAGTTACAGGAAAACTCAATATCGCCCCGCTCGATGTCAAGATTCTTCAGATCGGCAATAGAGTCGGCATAGGCGCAAGGGTATCTGGCAACACCCATCGGTCGATCGAGCCGCGCGCCATCAATGACTAAGGCCATGAATTCCGCCGCGCCCTCATCTACCCAGTCCTCGTTGCCGCTCCAGTAGTAGTGCGCTACTTCGTGAGCGCTTATATGGCTGGCGTACGCCGCTTCATGACCGCCGTCGTCGACGTCGTACTTAGACAGGATGGCAATGTGCGTGCCAAAATTCGTACCAGCGACGTCACCGACGACGGCGTTTTCATAGAGCAGGCCGACGTAGTTGGTCGGCAGTGGCGCATCCATGTACTCTTCAGCGCGGCGCACGGAACGCTCCAGCAATTCCATTGACTTCTCTACGCCTGGTGGACCCGTACGTATGATCGTTAGAACAACCTCGCCCGCCAACGGCAGCGTGACGGTGCGCTGTTCCAGAGAAACTCTGGCGGGGTCGAGCAAGACATCGATCAGGTCGGAGTTCGTTCTTGCTACGCCATACAGCGTAGCGACAATGTGTGCAGTATCGTTCGATATGCCATCTCGCAGTGCAGGATGGGACATCAATCTCGCGAACGCCTCCGGCTCTAAGGCCGCAAGCCGGCGCAGTGACATGGCGGCCGCAATATCGGGCGGCTCGATGCTTGCGAGAAACGGCATATCCACGATCCACAAGGCCGCTTCCGTGTCTCTTGCTAGCGCAGCAAGACTCTCGATTAGGTCGATCTCCGCTTCTGCGATGCCGTCCTGAATCCAGCCTAGTGAGAGGATAGAGGAAGCAACTGCCGTGTCCCCATATGCAATGTAAGACAGATTCTCAATGCCCTGCACCTCAACATCGTCAATGCCGTCCTGCACCCAACTCAAAGAGAGAACTGACGAGGCCACCTCGACGGCCTTAATGTTGGTCAGCCAGCGGATCGCTCCGGACTCAACGTCGTCGATGCCGTCCCGGACCCAACTCTGGGAAATGACGGACGCTGCAACTACCGAGTCCTCATACGCTATGTAGGACAGGTTCTCAATAGTCTTCAGTTCTATGTTATCGATGCCGTCTTGAACCCAGCCCAAAGCAACGACAGACTCTACAACCTCCGCGGCATTCATATTGCTCAACCAGCGAAATGCTCCAGCCTCTACTTCATCGATACCGTCCTGTACCCAGCCCAAGGAGACGAGAGATGCAGTGACAGGAAGGCTTACGAACGCGATGTAGAGTAGGTCCTGGATTACCTCGGCCTCCGTGCCGTCGATACCGTCACCTATCCAGCCAAGCCCTTTTATGGCGAAAGCCAACCGAGGGTTTTGTTGCTCCAGCCAGGGGCCGTTCTTGAAGTCCCGCAGAGAGACGGATAGAACTGATTTAGTGGGAGAAACGGAATCAGTTGACGCAACAGAAGGAGCGGCCGTGGCGGCCGGCCCAACTGAAGGGGTGGGTGATGCATGCGGGAGGGCAAAACTAGCAACGTCTTGCGCAATTGAGACAGCCGCAATTCGCGCCTCAGCAATGACCGAACCAACGTCATCCCACCCAACGCCAAGATTGCCCCAGAGTAGCACGTTACCGTACATGAGAACCGCAAGTATAACGATGTCCCACAACCATCCCCACCGGCCGCCGGACGGGTTGGGGAAACGCCTAGGCAACGCTAGTCCCCTTTGAGGCTGAGCGGTTTGCCGATCTCGTGGATGCGGATGAGATTCGTCGTGCCGCCTACGCCGAACGGCATGCCGGCCGTAAAGACCACCGTATCGCCATCCTTCACGTGTCCCGCTTGCTTTGCCAGTTCTACCGCCTCGCGCATCGCCATGTCGGTGTCCGTTTCCACTGTTGCCAGCAAGGGTTCCGTACCCCAACTCAGGGCAAGCTGGCGCCAAATCGACTTGTCCGGCGTCACCGCGAGCAGTTGTACGTGCGGCCGCAAGCGGGCCAGCATACGCGCCGTATAGCCCGATTGCGTAAGCGCAAAGATCGCGGTAGCGCATAGCTTATCCGCAATGCGGTGGGTCGCCGCCGCAATAGCGTCGGTAGCATCGCTCGCGTCGTCAATTGCGGCAGAACTCTCCACGTGCGGGTCGACGCTGGTCGCAATGCGCGCCATGACCGCCACAGCCTCCACCGGATACGGGCCGACGGCGGTTTCCCCGGAGAGCATCACGGCGTCACTGCCGTCCAGGATTGCATTTGCCACGTCACTGGCTTCTGCCCGGGTCGGCACCGGGTGCTGCATCATCGATTCGAGCATCTGGGTCGCCGTTATCACTAGTTTTCCTTGCACGCGCGTCTTTGCAATGATCGCCTTCTGGTGCAACGGTACTTCCTCCGGCGGCACCTGCACCCCAAGATCGCCCCGCGCCACCATGATGCCGTCCGCGGCCGCGAGAATCTCGTCAAAGTGCGCAATCGCCTCCTGGGTTTCGATCTTTGCAATTATGGGTATCGTCGCGCCGTAGTTCAGCATCAGTTGCCGCAGAATCTCTACATCCGTTGCCGACCGGACGTAGGAGAGGGCAACCCAGTCCACCTCTTGTTCCACGGCAAAGCGCACGTCCTCCCAGTCCTTGGCGGTCAGGCTCGGCAGGTTGAGGCTCCGACCCCTCACTACAACCGCCTTGCCGCTCACCAATTCGCCACCACGCACCACCCGTGTAACGACTGCGGTCTGCCCTGCTTGGACGCGTGTGGTCACTACCTCAACCGCGATCAGTCCATCGTCAAACAGGACAGTATCGCCCGGACGCGTTTCGGCTGCAAGGCCTGCAAATCGCACCGGCGCGACATCCACACGTGGCGCATCGGGATCGACAGACCTGGCATATTCGTGGAGCCCATCACTTGCGGTCGCACCGGCTGAGTCACCATCTACCACGAGAATAAGCAGACCACCCGGGGAAAGCAGCAAGGGTTCGTCAGCAACGACACCTACACGTACCTTGGGGCCTTGAAGATCGCCAATGATAGGTAGGTTGGCGCCTTCCGCTGCCGCTATCTGGCGCAACAAACCAATGGAACGCGCCTGAGTCTGATGGTCGCCATGTGAAAAGTTGATGCGCGCAACATCCAAGCCGGCCCGCAGCAAGGCGCGGAGCGTGTCTTCATTCGCCGTCGAGGGTCCGATTGTGGCAACGATCCGAGTGCGGCGCATGTGCGTTACTCCAGCCAGCCCTTCTGCAGCAAGTATTCATCGCCAATCAGCCCCAACAGAATTGGTGCTGCGGCGCCGGGATGGTGTTCGAGTCGAGCAAATTCAAAGTATTGTGTATACAGGATAGCGCCGTTGATTTGCGCTTCGTCCGCCGCCGGAGCAATCGGGACGCCAAACGCTTCACGTCCATTGTTGTTCGCATAGAAGTTTGCAAACACCTGGTCCACCGCATACTGCGTTTGTGTTCCATTCGAGTCCGACTGTGTGGAGGCAACAGATAGGTCCACACCCGTGCTCCGGGCCCTGCCTAGCTGAGACTGCACCACTCGCTCGCCGGCTTCCTCCTCCGTGATCTCCAACCGAGCCCGTTGAAAGTATTGTACGGTGCTGCCGTCTTCGCTGATGGCATCGGTTCGCGGATAGCCGAACCGCGCTACGCCGCCGTGGGAATTGAAGAATGAGAGAAAAGGTTCGCGAATGGTATGCCCGGTAACATCGATATATGAAGCCGTGTCCGATTCCGTCTGTGGGGGCGATTGCGGCGAAGCGGGCGTAAGCCGTAACCAATGTGGACCGTTCGCGCTGACGACGAAGAGGTAGGCAAATTCTGCGCCGCTCACAAGAACTGCATCGCGAATGGGCGGCATATCAGCCGGCAGGTCGAGGTCAATCCAGGTAAGCCCACCGTTTGTCGAGCGATAGATCGTGTCCTCGGCCACCAACAGCAGCAACCCCGGAGCACCGGGTTCCAGGAGCAGTTCTAAGGACGTCTCAATTGGCAGCGTGCCGACTAGCGACCACGCGCCCGCACGATCACTTGAGAGGTACAGACCACTCGGCGTAGCCGCATAGAGCGCAGGTGAGCCGCTCTCAGAAATTGCAATGCTAGAGATCGTCTCCTCCGGCAACCCGCTATTCGCCAGGTGCCAGGTGGTACCCTCGTCTTGCGAGCGGTAAACGCCTCCCGCCGACGCCGTCGCGGCAAAGAGCGTATTCGGCAAGGCTGGGTCGGCAGCCAGCGCCACTGCGCCCACCACGTTGCCGAGTTGGTCCCGGGGGAGACCGGCGTTAATGCGGCGCCAGTAAACTCCACCGTCTTCGCTACGGTAGTTGCCGTCCAATTCTGTCCCGGCGAAGATTATCTGAGGATTACCCGCCTTGTAAGCAATTGCGATGACCGGGGCGACGATTCCTGGCAGTTGGCTCCACGTCATTCCGCCGTCCACGGTGCGGTGCAGTCCCATGGAACCGGCAGCCAGTGCCGCATTAGGGGTGGTGGGATGCGCGGTAATTAGCCAGGGCAGGCTGCTTGGGACCCACGACTGATCATCCTGCGTCCATGCCTCGGCCTCAAGCGCCTTTTCCCAAAGCTGCCAGGTAGCCAGCACTTCTCCCGACAGTACACCGGGCGCCGAATGCCACGGCGGGCCCGACGCCGCGCCGGCAACACTGGTAAGACTCAGCCAGAGCACGAATGCTAGGAAGAGTGCGAGCAGGCTGTGGCAAATGCTCCACTTGGCACATGCACGCTTCGTCCGAGCATTATTGCTCTTCCGGCACGAGTCGCAGTCGTTGACCAACCCGGATCGAGTCAACATTTTCAATGTTATTCAATTCGGCTAAGTATTCCACAGTCGTATTATACTTCCTCGCAATGGCAGTCAGCACCTCGCCCGGCTGCACGACATGGAATTCAGGCGCGGCAGGTACTTCCGCCGTAGCCGCATTGGTAGGGGCGTTGGTAGTGGGTGCAACAGGTGTAACGGGAGCAACTTCGGTGTCTTGTATGGCCGGCGCAGGACCATTGGACGCCAGGACCTGACTGACGAGCCACACTGCGCCAACCCCTAGCAGCAACACAACGACGCCGATACCGAGAGCAAGAAATATCCTGTTGCTGCGGCCTTGAGATAAGGGCCGCAGGTCGCTGCGCCTGCTTACCGAGTGCCAGCGCTGCGCGGGAGCACGGGGAAGAATTGACGAATCAAGTGGAGGGTAGGACTCGTTTCTTAGTTCCATGTGGAGAATACCTGCCAACGACTGAACGAGAGACTCGGCCGAACGAAGGAAACGAACGAGGCAGCTAGAAGATCTTCCTAGCTAAAGGCGTAGACAAAGATCAGGTCATTCACATTGGTGTTGGTTGGCCCGGTGACCAAGAGGGCGTCGGTCTGCCGCAAGAAATGGTAGGAGTCGTTGGAATCGAGGTATGCAAGTGGGTCCAGGTTGAGCGCTCGCGCCCTTGCAGCTACCGTCCCGTCCGCAATGCCACCGGCCGCGTCGGTGGGACCGTCGGTGCCGTCTGTCCCCACTGCCATCACCGCCACGTTTTCCCAGCCGTCGAGCGCAAGGGATACGGCAAGCGCCATTTCTTGGCTGCGCCCGCCTTTGCCCTCACCGCCCACCGTAACCGTGGTTTCACCACCGAAGATAAGACACGCCGGCGGAAGGAGAGGAGAGTGGTGACGAATCAGACCCTTGGCAACTCCAGCCATCACCTTGGCCACCTCACGCGCCTCACCTTCCACCCAGGTGGTGACTAGGAGTGCATTATACCCCAGTTTCTGTGCAGCGTCCAATGCCGCACGGGCCGCGATCTCGTTACTGCCAACGAGCACACTTGCCGTGCGCGCAAAGATTGGGTCGCCTTCCTTGGGCGTTTCCGGTATGGATTGGTTCAGGCCGCGCTCAAGTTGCGCGCGCACGCTCTGCGGTATTGCGTCCTGCAAGTTGAACTTCCCTAGCAGATTCCACGCATCTTGGAACGTGGTCGTGTCAGGGACGGTAGGACCCGAAGCAATGAAGTCGAGCGGATTCCCTACCACGTCGGAGAGAATGAGGGCGATCAGCGTGGCAGGGGCAGCCGCCCGCGCCAGCCCCCCGCCCTTCACCTGGGAGATGTGTTTCCGGACCGTATTTACCTCGTTGATGGTGGCGCCGCTGCGCAGCAGCAGGTCGGTAAGTTGCTGAAGATCGTCCAGCGTGATTTCGCCCGCCGGCAACTCCATGAGCGCCGAACCACCACCGGAAATCAAGCAGAAAACCAAGTCGTCTGCATTCGCCTCCGCCGCCAGCCGCAGAATGCGGTCGGTACCGCGCAAGCCACTCTCATCCGGCACGGGATGTGCGGCCTCGATCAGCTCGATCCGTCGCGTGTCAACGGCGTAGCCCTCCTTGACGTTAACCACGCCGCCCTCTAAGCGGCTTTCAAGAATCTCTTCCAGCGCCTGCGCCATCGGCCCGCTGGCTTTGCCGGCGCCAACGACGAGAATTCGTTTGAAAGAATCGAGATCATATGCGTTGTCTCCGACTACCAAGCGCGTACCCTCTCGGCGCACGCAGTTGCGTACCGCCTGCGCCGGATCCACCGCCTTCAAAGCAGCCGCCAGCACCGCCATCATGTCTTCACGCTGTCGCGCTGTGATACCCTTCATCGACATATCACGGAATTCCAATCTCTCTTCGTGCGTTTCATCTTAGTCTAGCGGAGCACCGTAGAGGATGCGAGCTAGGCAAGGTGACAGCTACAATAGAAACGATACCGACTTCAATTAGGTAGTACGCCGGGCGGCGACCCAGCAAGTAAATTACCGAGCACTGCTACGAAAGGGCAACCCTATGCGCGGAACTTGGCGGGCGGGCACAATTGTTTTCATAGCGAGTTTTTGCACTCTGGTCGTCGAGCTTACCGCGGGGCGCATGGTTGCCCCCTACCTGGGAGTCTCGCTGTACACCTGGACCAGCGTCATTGGCGTAATGCTGGCGGGTATCAGCCTCGGGAACTACTTGGGCGGGCGCATCGGCGATCGCTTTCCAGCGGTCTCTACGCTGGGCGCGCTCTTTCTCCTCTCCAGTATCCTTACGCTGACCATCCTGCCCCTGACAGCCATAATCTCCGGCATCGCGCAAGACCTCCCCGTGCACCTCATGCTGAAGATTCTCTTCTTCACTGCCGTCGTCTTCTTCTTGCCCAGCGTGTTCATGGGCACCATCACACCGGTCGTCGTTAAGCTGACGTTGGAAGACCTCAGTCGCACCGGCGGCGTCGTGGGACGCATCTATGCCCTCTCCACGGTCGGGGCCATTGCCGGAACATTTGCCACCGGATTTTTCCTGGTGTCGTGGTTCGGCACGCGCACAATCATCTTGCTGGTAGCGCTGCTGCTCCTGCTCGTGGCGGTGATTTTCGGCAACCTTTGGAACCGCCGCCTGCTCCTTGGGGGCGGGGCCCTGCTCCTCATCGGGCTGAGCATTTACAGCTATGGCCGCGAAGCCTACCGTCTGCCCTTCGGCTGGAATTATGTCCGGCAAATGGCGCAGGACGCCATTACGCTGCAACCCCGCGGCGCCTTCGCCGCCCCCTGCCACGTTGAAACCAACTACTTTTGCATCCGCGTCACTGAAAAGAAGCTCGAAGAAAACGTCACCCAGCGCCGCCTCGTGCTCGACCACCTCATCCACAGCTACAGCATCCTGGAAGACCCCACGCGCTTAGACTACGATTATGTCAAGATATATGCTGAACTTGTGCGGTTCATCGCCGGTGACCGCACAGACATACGTACCTTTTCCATTGGCGGTGGCGGTTACACCTTCCCCCGCTACTTGGAAGTGGTCTATCCCGATGCTGTGATCGAGGTGGCGGAGATCGATCCGGCGGTTACCGAAATCGCGCATGCGAGGATGGGACTCCCCCGCGATACGAGCGTCATCACGTACAACGAAGATGCTCGCCTTGTCGTAAAGCGTTTGGAAACCGAGCAATACCACGCCATCATCGGCGACGCCTTTAACGATCTCTCTGTGCCCTACCATTTGACGACGAGGGAGTTCGCGGAGATCGTGCGCGATCTCCTGACCCCCGACGGGTACTACATGCTAAACGTGGTGGACACCTTCGAGCACGGAGTCTTTCTGCCCTCGCTGATTCTGACCCTGGAGCAGGTGTTCCCCCATGTCTATCTGCTGGCAGAAGGTCCCGGCTGGGAACAAGAAGGACGCAATACCTTTGTGTTGGTCGCCGGCAAGCAGCCGCTCACAGAAGCAACGCTGCATACCACTGTGGGAGATTTGCTGCCGGATGGGCCGGTGAGCACGATACTCGACCCCGCACGCCTACGGGAGTACGTGGACAGCCGCCCCGCCGTCATACTCACCGACAGCTACGCGCCGGTGGACAACATGCTCGCGCCGGTCTTCGCCGAACGCGGGTAGAATCTCGCGGATTGAATCCCTACGTGTTCAGAGGCATCGTGAGATAGGCGCGTCAAACCCGATCTGCCGCTATTCGGACAGCGCTGAGCAGGTAGCGTTCACTACGGTCGCCACGCTATCCCCGCGCGCGAGGCCTTCCACCATAGCATCCATGGCGCGCTGCATGAGGGGGTTCGGGGGCAGGCCGCGTCCATGCTCCATGGATTGCTGAATTGCCGCGATCTCTGCGGGGAGAAGGTCCTCATCGAAATCGCTCAGGCGCGCGACCGCATCCTGCCGCGCGGGCACTTTTGCGAGCGGCTGCATGACGTCGACGAGACCCTTGAGCGCCGTATAGGCCGTCTCCTTGTGCTGCGATCGCGCGGCAATGGCAATGCCCATATTGCCGGCCACGGGCACGCTGCGCACGTTGCCCTGTGGCAACGCCGCCCAGCGATAGCCGGCTCGCGAGAAGTGCTGCTGCGGCAGGTAGAGCATTGCTGGCCACAGACGTGACGCCGGTTCAGAAACTTGCCATTCCAACACATTCGTCGCAGGCGGGGAAACGCGGTGGGTGTGCAATAGGTCGCTACAGAAGTGCAGGGCCTCCGCGGCCGCCGCATCCTGTAGCCGGCACCTCAGTGTCGCCGGGTCGGCCAGCTCTGCCTCGTTTTGCCACAACGCCCACCAGTATCCGCTCTCTTGTGTAAACAGTCCCCAGCGCTGCACGTCGCCGCTTTCATTGCGTTGCGTCAATTGGACCGCGTTCTCCACTACGTCATCCCAACTCCAACTGTCGTCCACCGGCGGCACGCCCCGCTCCGCGAAATACTCAGGATCATAGTGGACCATCAAGGGGTTTGCATCGACCGGCAAAGCGAACAGCCCGCTCGCCGATCGAAACTGGTCGACCAGGTACGGGTAGTGACCTTGGATGAGAGTCGCGTCGTCGGCGGCGATGAACTCGTCCAAGGGCGCTAATACGCCTTGTTCTCCCAGCCCTTGCGCTAGAGTCGGATTCACGGTGAATAGGTCTGCGTCGAGATTCTGGTACCACGCCAGAAACTCATCCTGATTTCTGGGGCGGGGATTAGCTTGCTCTGGAGAAACGAGGCCCGACTTCAGGGTGTAGCCCCCTTTAGCGGGACCATTGGGGTTTTCCGTGTCCGCCTCCAATGCCGCCATTACCGCTTCAAGCGTATTGATCATACGCCGGGCAAAACCGGTCGATACACGCAGTTCGCTAAACCACGTGGATGCCCAGATGAGATCTCCCTCGCCACTTCGGGTCGGCAGCGACGTCGCAGACCCGGGGGCGCCACAGGCGGCCGCCGCCAGCGCCGCTGTGCTCGCTATGAATGTCCGTCGCGAGAGCATCACGCACTCCTTAGTAAGAACGCTTCTCTGTTCCCATCCCCTCACCTCATATCCAATCAGCACGCGTTGGAGACCCTCATCTTCCATTTTCTATAATAACGTACGATGGCAATCACTCAAGGCAGAATCCATGGCAAGCTCTATTCCCAGATTCGCAAGATGCCCTTCATTGGCACTAGTCCATTCCCAGTACCGTCTCGGCGCGGTGAGAGTTCGCAAGACGCGATTCGCGTTTGCGCGGAGAGCGAGGCGAGGACAGGGCCTAGCAAGGGAATTCAACAGAGGGCTGCCGCGTGGTTCCCGCTCTGGGGCATTATCTCACCGCCGCAGCCAGCAGTTCACGCCGTGCAATTCGCCGCCGACCGGCAGCCACTCCGGCCAGGAGGCTACTTGGGTAAAGCCGTGGGCGCGTAGCACGTCATTCTTGGAAGAATCGTGATCGGCGTAGGCGAAGATTGGTCTTGACGCTAGAGGCAGAGCATCGAGCAAGTCTCCCGCCGCGTGCCATGCCGTAGGATGCATGACAAGATCGAGCAAGGCCGCCGTGCCGCCCCACAACGGATCGTCCTCCAGACTGGCGAAACCCACGACCAGCCCGGCCTCATTCTCCAGCACGCGCGACACAATAGTTGAATCCTCAGATTCTAAGTCGCGCTTATACTGGGTGAAGTCACCTTCGAAATTGCGGGGTCCCCACAGGCGGCGCGCGGCGAGCCGCAGGCGGTCGCCACCCGGCTGAATGCACAGCAAATTGACCAGCGGCCAATGCTGCCAAAGCGGAGACGCAACGCCGGTGATCGGGGCGCGCCAGAGTTCTGCCGCCTGCTCCGGCTGCCGCCAGTACCACATAGCACCGCTGCCTTCGACGATGCTGCGAAAGCCATAGCCGTGATATATCCAGTACGGCGGCGAATCAAAACCCGTCCCGAGCGTGAGCACCCGCCCGCCGCGCTCCTGGAAGTCCCGCATTTGCGCTGCCATGATATGGCTCGCGATGCCTTTGCGCCGCTGCTCGGGACTCGTGAACACGTGACCAAGTATGCCGATGCCGTCGTGTTCTACCGTCATGATGTTGCCAACCGCCTGACCATTTACCACACCCAGGTAGAAACGTGTTTCCAGTTCATCGAGCGGCCCCTCAATAGCACGCGCGATATGCCAGTGCACGTGGTCGCGCTTATGCACAAGCAAACGCTGCACGTCTTCGGCCCAGCTTGCCTCCGGTTCTTCTATCAGCAGACAATGCATCCGCTCCCCGCTCTTGAGCGAGACTCTCGCCAGTTGGCGCACCATATGTAAATCACTACTCCTCGGGCAGATTTTCTACGCACAGCAAGCAGAACACACTAAATCACCTTGGGTCAAATCCTGTGCTTGGCCTATCCAGCAAGTCAACCATCACCCCGGTCTAAATACCATCTCCCTAAATACACCTCCTAAGGACGACGCAGCCGGACATCACAATTGGCGTAGCACCAATCTTGTGTTCCCGTTAGACTTATCGATGGATTGCGGGGCGCCTCGTCGCGTGCCCTCCCAACCCCCTACGTTGTACAATCAAAGTCAGAATTGTAGCCGCACGAAGAAGGCAAACTTTCGATGAGTGACTCCGCGCAGAACAACACGGTTGCAAGACGCGAGAATCCCTTGCTCAGTCTGCTGCTGAATATCGTGGTTCCCGCTATCATTCTCATGCGCTTCAGCAATGACGAATGGTTGGGCCCGGTCAACGGACTATTGGTCGCGCTGGCCTTCCCACTGGCATACGGGATTATTGATTTTTCGCTGCGGCGCACTTTCAACTTTCTCCCAGTTGTGGGCATCGTGGGCATTCTGCTCACCGGTGGCATTGGGCTGCTCAAACTCGATCCCATGTGGATTGCCGTCAAAGAAGGGGCCATTCCGCTTCTCATCGGCATTGCTGTGCTCGGTTCGCTCAAGACCCGGTTTTCACTCCTCTCCATGCTGCTGAATCAGGTCATCGATAGCGAGGCGGTGGACACCGCCCTCGATGATCGCGGCACACGAGCAGCCTACGAAAAGCGCCTGGTACATGCCACCTACATCGTAGCGGCGTCGTTCTTTCTTTCCTCAGTCTTGAATTACATCCTGGCGCGTCTTGTGGTGGTAAGCCAGCCGGGGACTACGGCATTCAACGAAGAACTGGGCAAGATGACGGCCTTGAGTTTTCCTGTTATCTCTGTGCCGGCAATTATCATCCTTTCCATTGCCATCATCTATACTGCGGTAGGTATTCGGAGTCTCACCGGCATAGAGCTAGAGCGCATCTTTCGTCAGCGCTAGGGCGCATTGCTGTTACAGCATTGGCGACCGTAGGGAATTGCGGTAAGGTCGCACAAGCGCAAGGTCGCACAAGCGAATGAAAAGTGATCTCGGATCTCTCCGTTCGTGCTGAGCACTTCGACAGGCTCAGCACGAACGGAGAGAAAAACGGTGAAAACTGTAAACCGATTCCTCCAGCGTTCAGCCTTCGATGATGCTCAGAGCTTGCCCCGTACTTGATTCAGCGTATCGACACGAAACGAGGGCGACCGGTGTGACCGCCTGTTCTCATATGACGATATGCTCGCCTGCAATCATAGGAAAAGCGCGGCGGCCAATTGACGTGGCGAGTGGATTGCACCTATACTCGCCTCCAAGTGACACTCTCGTGTGAACCGCAGGAAGGGATGATCCCCGATGGCAACTTCGAGCGCACTCTTCGCCACTGACACAATCCCAGGAGACATGCTCCAAAATTACTTGATTCAGCAGGCCCACGTGCTATTCGACCATGCGGAGAAGGAGCGCGCTGCAATCCAGACATCGGCACAATGGAAGCTGCGGCGGGCTCGCCTCATGACCGCATTCGAGCAGGCCATTGGGCCGTTTCCGGAAGAAAGGTGTTCCCTCAATACGCGCGTGATAGGGAAGTTGGAACGTGAACGCTACACGATCCACAAGATCATCTTCGAAAGCCGTCCCCGATTCTACGTGACCGCGCTTGTCTATGTGCCAAAACAGCACACAGCGCCTTTCCCAGGGATTCTGTTCCCGCTCGGCCACAGCCGCAACGGCAAGGCCGCGGACGGCTATCAACGCACACCCGCAGGTTTTGCCGAGAAAGGCTATCTCGTATTGGCCTACGATCCCCTCGGCCAGGGCGAGCGCTGGCAGAACTGGGATCCGATTAAGAAAGATTCCGCTTTCACTTCGTCGACTCGCGAGCACAGCAACGTTGGGGCGCAGTGTATGTTGCTGGGAACCAACCTGGCTCAATTCATGATCTGGGATAGTATTCGCGCTCTCGACTACCTCCTCTCCCGGGAAGACGTGGACCCGTCCCGCATCGGCTGTACGGGAGTTTCCGGCGGCGGTACGAATACTGCCCAATACGTGCCCTTCGACGACCGGGTGACAGCAGCTATGCCTACCTGCTACATAGCCGGTTTCCCCGCCCTCTTGGACAGCGTCGGGCCCCAGGATGCTGAGCAGAACCTCTTTGGTCAACTTGCCGTAGGCCTTGACCACGAAGACTATGTTTCGCTCGTCGCGCCGCGCCCACTATGCGTGGGCGCCGCTACGGGAGACTACTTCCCGTTGGCGGGCGCGCGCGACTCTGTGGCAAGCGCAAAGCGCGTCTACGCCGCACTTGACGTACCCGACCTCCTCTCGCTGGCCGTGGCGGAACAGAACCACGGCTACCATCTGCCGATGCGCCAAGCTGCGTATGCGTGGTTCAACCGCTTATTCGATAAAGAAGAAGAAGGTATCGACGAGACGGAGATTACACTCGAGCCCGACGAAGACCTTTGGTGCACGGAAACGGGAAACGTCTACGAGTTGGGTAGCGAGACCGTGTTCTCGCTCAACCGCAAAGAATTGGCGGACATAGACCCGGCTTTGCCTGAAATCGGCACCGAGAGCGAAGCTGCAAATTACCAGCAGGTTGTGCGTGAGCGCGTGCGCCGTGTACTCTCCTCCTCCCCGTTGACCGGCGAATTGGATGTCACGCAAGTGCCACTTGAATCCAGTGAACGCGTGCAGCGTGAACGCATCGTGTTCGAATCGGAACCTGGCATCATGGTTCCCTGCGTACTGCGCACTCCGGTCGACGCCCAGGAAGACACGATGCTGCTCTGGATTGATGAGGCAGGTAAAGACTCAGAGGATACTGCCGTTTTGCTCGATGCCTTGGCGGTTCGCGGGATAGCCTCCTTGGCGCTTGACCCGAGAGGTATGGGAGAGACCGGCTTCTCCGTTTCTGATGACCCTCGCACGAGCGACAACGGGCACATTAGCCACAAAGTAGCCTATATGGGATTCTTGCAGGCTCGTCCACTGCTGGGAATGCGTGTGCAAGACGTCTTGCGTGGGTTGGACGCGCTCGCGACAATTCCAGCGACAACCGCGAAGCAGATTATGCTGGGGGGCCGTGGCGGTGGAGCCCTGATAGCCCTGTTTGCAGCCGCCCTGGACCAGCGCGCCGCAGGAGTTATCGCCTACGAGTGCTTGGCTTCGTACCGCTGGCTGGTGGAGAACGAACTCTACGCCTACGATGCGTCCTGGTTTCTCTTTGGCGTATTACGCGAATTCGATATCTGCGATGCCGCTGCGCTGGTCGCGCCACGTCGTCTGGTGGTGTGGACACCCCACGACCACCAGCGGCAACCGGCTAGCATGGCATCCTTGCTGGCCGCGTATGGACGCACAACTGCCGCCTACCGCGCCTATGCCGCGCCTCAGTCACTGCGCTACCGTGAAGATGCCCTCACGTCCGATAGGCTTGCGCGTGAGTTGGGTATCTAAGACCCAGGAACGCGGGCGTCCCGCCCGCATCACTGCCGTCTCCCACCCTTGAGCCACGCGGTTGGCACTCTCGTGGCTACCTGCCACACTTCGACGGCGGCGCGATCCCGCAGATGGTTACCTTCCGGCTTGCCGGAACGTTGCCGCCGGACGTACTCGAAAGCTGGCGCCAAGAGCTTAGCCATCTCAGCGCAACGCACAAGAAGACCGCCTTGCGCCGCCGGCTTGAGGCGTACCTTGATCAAGAGACCAAAGACACGCCCTTACGCAACCCACAGCTTGCAGCGATGGTAGAAGCTGCCTTGCTCTATTTCGCTAACACACGCTACCATTTGCACGCATGGGTTGTGATGCCGACACACGTTCACGTGCTCTTTACGCCATTGGCAGGGCTTGCCCTA
Organism: Chloroflexota bacterium; assembly: GCA_026710945.1. Taxonomy (NCBI): domain Bacteria; kingdom Bacillati; phylum Chloroflexota; species Chloroflexota bacterium. Next base: position 43,767 of record JAPOQA010000027.1, on the reverse strand, counting down.
TCCGCGATCATACATAGCTGGAAGTCATTTACAGCCCATCAAGCGGTCAAGCGATTCGGCTGCTCCGCGCCATTTTGGAGCCAGGATTACTTTGATCGCTATATTCGGAATGAGCGTCATTTCACAGCAGCCATCGCTTACATAGAAGCCAATCCCGTGAAGGCCGGTCTCTGCCAACGAAACGTAGACTGGCGCTTTAGCAGCGCGTATGCTCGGGCGGAGAATGGGCTTAGTGGTTGTGAACTAGAGACTTAACGTGAACGTTGCGAGGCTGCGCCAGCGCTCCACGCAGCGCGAGAAGCCCAGGTGCCTCAATAGTAGCTGTTCCGGTTCGACGGTGGCTCGTGTATGGTAGGGTGCGGGCGGGACGCCCGCGCTCCCGGAGACGACCGTGCTCCCAGAGGTCCGCTCCCAACAACGCGCAAAGGTAACCTTTAATCATGCCTCCGTCACCTATTGCGGTCGCCATTGACACAGCTCAGGAATCCGGGGCGTACCTACGTGACAACGCTGCCAGCGCTGCCATAGTGCAGACCAAAGGGCGCGGTGACTTCGTCACCGGCCTCGACCTGGCCGCAAACGACCTCATCCAAGAGCAGATACGCTCTGCGCTTCCCAATCATCGCTTTCTCACCGAAGAGACGGTCAACCGTCCGCTGTCCGATGAGCCGACGTGGATCATCGACCCTATCGACGGCACCCTCAACATTGCTAATCGCTTTCCGCTCTTCACTGTGAGCATTGCGTTTGTCGAGCAAAAGCGGCCTGTCGTGGGCGTGGTGTACGATCCCTTGCTGGACGACCTCTTCGTGGCCGAGGCAGGAAAGGGCGCGACGTGGAACGGCGAACCAATTGCCGTGCGCCAAGATGTTGCTTGGCATGATGCACTGCTCGGCTTTGACTTGGGACACAACGAACCGGCCTCCTCGGAGAGCATGGCACTCGCGGCAGCGCTGCGGCCCCAGGTAGCGGGGCTGCGCATCACCGGATCGGCAGCGCTGGCTTTGTGCTATGTAGCGGCTGGACGTCTCAGCGGCTTCTTTCACCACCGGTTGGAAGCCTGGGATATGGCCGCAGCAGTGTTAGTCGTCCGAGAAGCCGGCGGAGAGATTATCACAATGGACGGTTCCCCTGTGCTCCAACCGCAGATTGGCTCCGTCGTCGCAGGAAATGCCGCAATCGTCAGCAGCATTAAGCACGTAGAACAAACACGCCGCAACACCTAGACAGGAACCAAGGTCATTAATGTCATATCAGGGCATTGCGAATGCCGCCCAAGCGACGGCGTGGTGGAGAAACGATGTCGCTGCAGCCGCAATTTTGGGGGTCGTGCAAGGAATAACCGAGTTCCTGCCGATCTCTAGTTCAGGCCATCTCGCCATTCTGCCCTGGGCCTTCCAATGGTCTTCGCCAGTATTGAATAGTCTGCCCTTCGCGGTGGCGCTTCACGTCGGCACGCTCCTTGCCGTGCTTATGGTTTTCTGGCGTGACGTCCTGGCGCTTGCGCTTGCGTTTCTCACTTCCATCCGCGAGCGGGACATCCAGGCCGAACCCAACCGCCGGCTGGCGTGGCTGCTCGTGCTCGCCACGCTGCCCGCGGTAGTCGCCGGTCTGCTGCTCGAAGAGGCTGCGGCGACAGTGCTGCGCTCACCATGGATCATTGCAGCTACGCTCGCCGGGGTTGGGGTCATACTTTGGATTGTGGACGCCCGACACACCGGCGAGCGCGGTTGCGATCACCTTAATTGGCGGGGAGCCTTGCTTATCGGTCTTGCCCAGGCTTTGGCCATCGTGCCCGGGGTCTCGCGCTCGGGCAGCACCATCACAATGGGTATGTTGCTAGGCTTGAGCCGAGTGCAAGCGGCACGGTTTTCATTCCTACTCATGGCGCCGGTCATCTTTGGCGCGGGGGTGTGGGAAGCGCGCCATCTCGATGGCGCAGCCCTGAGCGGTGACGGCGGTACCATATTCGTTGTCGGGTTCTTGAGCGCACTGGTGGTGGGGTATCTCTGCATTCGAGTATTCTTGCGCTACTTACAGCGCGGCCGCCTCTGGCCGCTGGCGCTGTATCGTATTGGGCTGGCGGCAGTTATCGTCTTGATGCTCGTGATGCGGTGAGCTTTACGACTCTGCTGCGTTTCGCTACACTAGACTTCTATTCCCCACTGTGTTTCTCTATCTGTCATTCGAGTCTGTGCAGTAGGGATTCTCGTCAATTAGTCGACCTAGCGCTTGTGTTTACAATTGAGAGGCGGGGGACAAGCCCCCGCGCTACGGCGGAGCACATTGGTGTCAGGTTGCGGGGAACAAGCGCCCGCGCTACGGCTAAACATCTTGGCCAAGATGGCGGGAACAAACGCCCGCATTGAGGCACATTCGTTATGTTAGAGTGCGAAAAGACTGAGAGTTCTTGGCCTAAAATTGAGATTAGTCGTCTTGCTTGGACGAGGTGAATTGTCCGCAGACGCAACTAAGCATGCACGCGGAGTACTGCGATGAACATCGGCATATTGAACGTAACCGGCTATGCCGGGCTGGAGCTCATCAGGCTATTGGCCGGCCATCCGGAAATGCAAATCGTAGCCGTCACCGGCCGCAGCCAAGCCGGTAAGCGCCTGGCTGAAGTCTTTCCATTCACTAGCCTCTTTCCCAAAGGCCATCTGGGAGACAAGGTGATCACGGAAGAAATCAATGCCAACGTAGATCTCGTCTTTTCCGGATTGCCGCACAAGGCATCGGCGGAGGCATTGCTGCCCTTCATTCAGGACGGTGTGCCGGTCGTCGACATCGCCGCAGACTTTCGCCTGCATGATCCGCAAACGTACCAGGAGTGGTATCAAGAACACCCCTGCGCAGAATTTCTGGAGAGCGCCGTCTATGGTCTCACAGAGTTGCACCGGGATGAAGTGCGGCAGGCCAAGATCGTAGCCAACCCCGGCTGCTATCCTACCGGCGCAATTCTGGGTCTGGCGCCTGCCCTTGCAGAAGGTCTCATTCCCCCGCACGTGATCGTGGACGCCAAGTCCGGCATTTCCGGCGGCGGACGCAGTCTGACGCTGACCAATCACTATTCGGAAGTCAATGAGAGCGTGGAAGCCTACGCGCTGCAGGGCCACCGGCACATGCCGGAGATCGTGCAGGAACTGAGCGCGGTGGCGGATACCGACGTGCAGGTCACCTTTGTTCCGCACCTCATTCCCATGACCCGCGGCATCCTGGCTACATGCTATGCGTCGCTTGCCAGCCCCATTTCCCAGCAAGCAGTGGCGAGTCTCTACCAGGCCCGCTACGCCGATGAGCCATTCGTAGAGGTACTTGCCGTCTCGCCCAAGACCAAGTGGACCTACGGCAGTAACCACTGTCTTATTCATCCGGTCGTGCACGAGCGGACGGGGCATCTCATTGTCACTACCGCCATCGACAACTTGGTGAAGGGTGCGTCCGGCCAGGCACTGCAGAACGCCAACGCCATGCTCGGTTTACCTGAGACTATGGGTTTGGAGACCAAGCCGCTGTATCCATAGCAGGACAACCTTCCATCCTTCGACAAGCTCAGGACGAACGGTTGCTACGATCCTCAAACACCGTTCCATGCCACTTCTATTGCGGCCCACCCAACCGTTTGTGCTGAGCTTGTCACCCAACCGTTTGTGCTGAGCCTGTCGAAGTAGGAACGGTTGGTTGCAGGGCTAGAGCTCCCGTACCGCCTGCTCGAGCTTTTCCGTGGCTTCCAGATAGTCCGTACCGGGCGAAAAGATCAGGGGCTTGCCAATCTGCACCTTCACGTGGCCGCGCGATGGGAAGGTAGCCCCCTCGTACAGCCCTTCTTTCACAAGCGTGACGCGAATCGGGACGATTGGCGTCCGTGATTCCATGGCGACAAAGCCGGTGCCGGGCTTGAAGGCCTTTACTTCTCCATCCGTCCGATCACCCTCCGGGAAAATGAGCACCGACCAATCGCTGTCTAGCAGGTTTCCCAGGTTTTCCAGGCTGCGGCGCACGGGGCCCTGGCGGGCAAACGGAAAAGTGTTTCCCAAGAGCGGGCTAAAGACCCGCCACCAAAGTGACGAGAAATAGTTGTCGGCTGCCGCCGCGATCCCGAGCCGGCCGCGCATTGACGCCGGGAGCGCTGACAGAATCATACCGGCATCCACTTTCAAATTGTGGTTCGCCGCATAGAGCACCGGCCCCGATAGACCCTCCAAGTTTTCCTTGCCTCCGACCTGCACCTTGTAGAGCAGCGCTATACCGGGCTTGACGAATGTGTAGTGCAGTACAGAACGGAGCACTCGACACCACGCAGAGCGGCTCCAACTTGGAAATCGTTCCTCTTCACTCGCGCTGCCCTGTGCCAGCAGCGCTTCCAGGTCCCCAACCGTCGTTTCCGGATGCACCTCGGTCTCATCGATGTAGACACCGAGTTCCTGTTCGATTGCCGAGAGCAATTCCACCCGACCGAGGGAATCCAGGCCGATGTCGACGCCCAGAATGCAGTCGGCATGTACGTCTGCGGGTGAGACATCGCAAATGCGGACGATCAATTGTTCCAATGGAGTTTGGGCTTCTTTGGGAGTCTCTGCCGGAGTTTCCACAGCAGTTGCCTCCCCTTGCGCATCGGCAATGAGGCGCTCCAGCACCAGGTTTTTCTTTACCTTGAGGGTGTGCGTGCGAGGAAATTCCTCGTCAGGCCAAGTGCTGAACCCTCTGATCTGCTGATGGGCGGCGAGCTGCGGATTTACTTCCGCTACCACCGTGCCGCCATCGAATCCGTCGCTTGGCACAATCACGGCGTGCACGTCTTCGCCGCCGTTCGGACTCGGCATGCCCACGACTACCGCGTCCTCCACTGCCTCATGGTTCTGCAAGAGCGGTTCTATGTCTTCCGGATAGACGTTCTGACCGTTGGCCAGCACGATCAGGTCTTTCTTGCGGCCCTTGAAATAGAGGAACCCATCCTCGTCGATAGAGCCCAAGTCGCCGGTCTTGTACCAGCCATCCTCAAAGGATGCCTCCGTAATCTCCGGTTGACGCCAATAGCCCGGTGTGACGTTGGGCCCCCGGGTATGAATCTCGCCATCTGACGCGATCCTTACTTCCTGGCCCGGCAGTACCTTGCCCAATGCGTCCAGCTTCTTGTATTGAAAGCTGTTGCAGGCAATGATCGGCGCTGCTTCGGTCGTGCCGTAGCCCTGCAGCACTATGACGCCCAGCGCTTCCCACTTCTCCGCCAACGCCGGGTCTAAGCGCGCGCCGCCGCACATGACAAACCGCAGTTTGCCGCCAAAGCGGCGATGCACCTGACCGAAGAGCTTCCGGCGCGCCCACACGGGAAGGCGCGGCGCCATGCGGAGCAACTTCGCAAGTGTCTCCTTCTTTCCGGTGAGTTCCGCCTGCCGCTCGATGGCGTTCATGAAGAGTTCCAGCGCCTGGGGCACGAGCACGATGCTGGTGATGCCGTTCTCTTGCATAGTGCGCACCAGGATGCTCGGCTGGCGGCTGACGGGATAGACAATGCGTCCACCCCCAAAGAGCACCGCGAGGAGACCCACCGTCTGCTCCAACATGTGGCTCAGTGGTAGCAGCGAAAGCAAGCGCCACTGCGGCTGCGGCATCACTTCCCGGCATCCGGCAACCACATTCGAAACGATGTTGCCATGGGTCAGAATCACCCCCTTGGGCGCACCCGTCGTACCGGACGTGAACATTATCTCCGCGATGTCGTCTGCCGCCACTTCGACACGGGGAATCTCCGCATCGTTACCCTCCAGCGCGTCCTCCAGGTCTTCAATGTTCACATGCGGCAAGGCTTCGATTTCTGCATTCTCCGGCGTAAATTGGGAGACAAAGGCGAACTTCGGCTCCGTCTGCCCAAGCACTGCGGCGACAAAATCCGGCGCGCTGCGAATGTCGAACGGCACGGCAATCGCCCCGAGCCGCAGGCAGCCAAAGAGAGCCAATACCCACTCGGGCCGGTTCGGCGCCCAGATGACCACTCGGTCGCCCTTCGCTATGCCCTGACGGTGTAGGAATGCTGCGACCCGGCCGGAAGCTTCCCAGAGCTCGCCGTACCGCCAGCAACGCACGCGGATGCCCGGCTTGATGAGCAACGCGGGCGAGTCGCCAAAGCGGTTTGCCGAATTCTCCAAGAGATCGTTGAGCGTTTGCATGCGGCTTTCCTAGAGGTTGAATTGGGAGAATCTAAAGCGTATTATACGCGCCGCTCAGGTTTCTGAAAACCAGCCGCACGTGGTACCGTGGAATTAGTAAGTGCTTTGGCGGCTTCACGGCGGCACAAGTTCACCCAGTTTAGAATGCGTACCTACCACTACGCTGATGGAGTGCAAGCAAGCGGTGCGGGACATCCCACTGTTAGGACCATTCGCAATCGCGCCCGGTGTGCATCAATTGCGCGCACTGGGAGCGCGCGTCACCGTGCTGCAAGCCCATGACGGGGTTGTGCTGGTAGACGCAGGCAGTCGCGGCAGCCTGCAAGCCATCAAGGCTGGCTTGAGAGCGCTCGGCATTGCGCTGGAACAAGTGCGGCTCATTGCCTTGACTCACAGTCACCCCGATCATGCCGGGGGCCTGGCGGAACTTGCTGAAGCAACCAGCGCGCCAGTGGCGATCCACCGCACTGAAGCCGGGATTATTTGCGGCGACGAACCTGCGCCCAGCTTCTTGCGCCGCGAAGCGCTCCCACAAGTGCCTTCCGCCGTCTCTTTCATAAACAGTGCTCCGGTAATGGTACAATACCCCCTCGAAGACTGCGAGTATCTACCTGAAATCGAGCAGGTTCGCGTCATCCATACGCCCGGCCACACACAAGGGAGCATCTGCTTCTACGTGGAGCCGGCGAAATTGCTCATAGTCGGCGATGCGCTGCAATATCGATTCCGCAAGCTGCAATACCCTTCGTGGCTCTTTACCCGCGACCCCGAACTCGCTCGCGAATCGCTCGCCAAACTGCTCGACGTGGACTTTACCACCATCTGCTTTAGCCACTTCCCGCCAATCAGGGAAAACGCGCGGGAAATGCTTGCGGCATTCCTCGACGATGGGAAAGAGTGAGATCCCACTTCTCTGAATTCAGCTCGCAGACCCAGCGGCCGCGCAGCCCTGGGCGGTCTCGTGTATCATCATAGGGAATCTCACAGTACGCAGCATGTGCTGGCGCCACGCCGTAAGCAGTCAAGAGCGGCATGCGCTGCACGAGTGAATCGGTGCACGAGCCGGCTCTGGCCAGAACGCCTCGCGCAAACGACCGGATGGGCGTGCAAACACAGCTAAGGAAAGAATTCAATGGCTGAAGAACTCGCGGAAGGACTGGTTGCCGGGGGCGCAACACGCCCTGCCGGATTCCTCGCAGACGGTGTCTTCTGTGGCATCAAAGAGTACGATGCAAGTCTTGAGAAACGCGACGTGGGGTGCCTGGTCTCCGAACGGCCTGCGACCGTGGCCGGGGTTTACACGAAAAACAAGGTGAAGGCCGCGCCAGTACTCCTCGACCAGGAGCGCATGCAGCGCGGGACAACCCGCGGCATTGTGTACTGCAGCGGCAATGCCAACGCCTGCACCGGCGACCAGGGCATGGCGAACGCTCGGGAAATGACGGCACTGCTGGCAGCTCAGGTCGGGGTGGACGCCGAAGACATTCTCGTCTGCTCAACCGGCCTGATCGGCCACCAACTGCCCATGGAAATTGTTCGGGAGGGTATCAGTCGGCTTGCGCCGGCCAAAAAGCGCCACCATGAAGCGGCAACGGCTATGTTGACCACTGATGAGTGGCCCAAAGAAGCCGCGGCCCAGTTTGAAGCCAACGGCACCACCTATGCGGTGGGCGGCATGTGCAAAGGCGCGGCCATGATACATCCCAACATGGCGACCATGCTCGCGTACCTCACCACAGACGCCCCGGTCGCCAGAGACTTTCTGCATGCGACGTTGAAGCGGGTCGTGGATGATTCTTTCCATATGATTAGCGTGGATGGCGATACTTCCACCAACGATACGGTGCTGGTCCTGGCAAACGGGGCTGCCGGGGGACCGGAAATCGACGGCGGCGCGGCCGGCGCAGCTCTTGAGAGCGCCTTGCGCGCGGTTGCAGTTTTCCTGGCTAAGGAAATCGTACGCAATGCAGAAGGCGCCACCAAGGTCTTCGGCGTTGAGGTGCGCGGTGCGGCCTCTTTGGACGCCGCCCGCACTATAGGCCGCAGTGTGGCGAGCTCCAGCTTGGTAAAGACCGCGGTGCTCGGCTCCGACCCGAATTGGGGGCGTATCATGTGCGCGGCAGGCTACAGCGGCGTGGACTTCGACCCTGACAAGTCATCGCTCTGGCTGGAAGACATTCTCCTCTTCCACAACGGCACGCCCACGGACTTCGACGAGGACGCTGCCTCCGCACTTTTAGATAAGAAACAGTCGATGTTCATCCTCGACCTGGCGGACGGCGACGCCACCTCCACCGCCTGGGGCTGCGATCTCACTACCGAATACGTCATCTTCAACAGCGACTACCGCACGTGAGACGCTGAAGCGAGAATTTCCTCTCCTTGGGAGAATTTTGCGAAACCCCGGCCGGAGGCGCAAGAACTTCTCCCTCTCACGGCAGAGACTTTTGCGTAACTCCGTCATTCCCCTGTAAATGTCAGGTAATTCGTTGACAGATTTGAGAACAAAAGCAGCTGAACGCAGTACTCTACATGAACAGTGCACATGTCATTCCGAACGGAGCGCAGCGAAGAGAGGAATCTAAGATGTTGAGACTATTGGGCGACACGTTGCATGGGCCCTAGATTCCGCGAACCCTGTTCGACGCTCCGCTCGGAATGACATGCACCGTCAACTCCTCAGAATGGAAAGCGGATTCTGTCAACGATTTACTCAACACTTACAATTCCGGCGAAAGCCGGAATCCAGTGCGCCTTCGTAACTAGAGATAGCATGACGTTAAGTCATTTCACCCACATCCCAACCTTCCCCTCCCCCAAAGATGAAGGGTTATGCAAAGTTCTCCTTAGGGAGAGGGCAAGGGCGAGGGATTCATCCGGCTGCCCTCTACTCCCAACCCGCTTCGCAGCGCATTGCGAGTGTAGTCGAATGTAAAATCCTCCAGTGAGCAACGCACCCCGAGCAATCAGAAGGACACAACCAAATGCGCTGGTATACCGGTGAAGAACTGCTCCCCTTTCTGCGCGGCGCGCCGTTCGTGGACGTGGCCAACGGGCGGGTGAGAGTCGCGCGACTGGATCCGGCGGATTCCCTCAGCTATCCTGTGGGCGCGTGGCAGCATGCTCTCTCCACGGCCGGCGTGCGTCTCGTCTTTTCCACTTCCGCAGCGAGTGTCACGCTCCGCGCCTGGGATTCCGGCCATCAGCCGGAGGAAGAGGGCCTCACCAGCCTTTGGCGGGACGACGCGCCTGTTGCCACCCACAGTCAACGCAATCCGGGCGGCGAGGTACGCGCCGAGTTTCCGCTGCCAAGAGAGGGGTCACAGGCGTATGCCCTTTACTTGCCCTACGTTACCCGCCTTGAACCGATCGCGCTCGGTGTGACGGACGGTGCGAAGCTCTCTCCCGTTGTTCCCGCGCCATACGTCTGGGCCGCCTACGGAGACTCAATTACGCAAGGCCGCACGGCGACCGACCCGGGCCTTACGTACGTGGCGCAGGCGGCGCGTCTGGCGGGAGTCGAGCCTCTCAATCTCGGCTTTCGCGGTTGGGCGCGGGGCGAACCGGCGGCGGCAAAGCTGCTCGCCGACATGGAATTCGACGTGCTTAGCTTGCTCATGGGCGTGAACGTGCGCGTTTCGTCCTGGCTCGACGCCGCTGCCTGGCGCGAGACCTTCCGCAACTTCATCGACCTCGTGCGGATTGGGCATCCAACCACGCCGATCCTGGTCATCAGTATCCTTAGTTGCCACGGCGACTTCACGGATACGACGCCCGACGCGCGGGGGGTCACAGTGACCGCGCTTCGTGAGGCAGAGCACGAGGTGGTCGCCGAGCGCATCGCGGCGGGCGATATGCACATCCGCCTCATCGATGGCTCCTGCATCATCGGTCCCAACGATGCGGCCCTTGTTCCCGACGGCACGCACCCCAACGACACCGGCATGCACCGCATCGCCGCGCATATCGCTCCTGTGCTGCGCGAAATGCTGGGGCTGTAGCTGAGAATTACGCGTTCTTGTCTCTCACGTAGACACTCAGCAGGTTTAGAGCGCACCGTTCAATGGCCGTTTGGCAGATCTATGTGGAAACACGCAAACGCGATCGGTTGAAGCCCAAATGTGTCATACTTTGGGAAAACTGAGCACAATCGCACTAGGACACGCTGGAGGCGCAGCATGGGAACCGATTCCAAGACCAGTTCGTTCGCTGTGGAGCCGGTGGTAACCGGGCCCGTGATGCAAGCCCGGCGCGCCGGCAGAGGTCCCGCCATCTGGCTGGCGGGAGATCCCGCGGATCTCAAGCCCTGGATGGATCGCGGCGCCGCCGGTATCGTTACGAACACGGTCGTACTCAACGACATGGTGAAGAAATACGGTCAGATTAGGGACGTCGTGCAGCGCTATCTCGACATCACCGACAAGCCCGTGGTCGTCGAGGTGGACGGCCACTCGACGGACGCACTGCTCGATGTCAGCCACGTCTTCACAAGCCTGTCAGATCAGATCATCATCAAGATTCCCTGTACTGTACATGGGTTGGGGGCCTTTCGGCGCTTGGCGGAGGAGGGCATCGAGACCTACTGCACGACCGTATTCTCGTTGCCCCAAGCCGCCGCCGTCGCCCAGGCGGGCGCGACCCACATCCTCCCCTTTTGCGAGCCGGTGAAGCAGATGGGCGGCGATCCGACCAAACTCGTCCGTGAGTGCGTGCGCATGTTCGCAGGCTGGGAAAACCGCCCCTACGTCACCGCCGCTCTTGTCAGGAGCGTCGAGACCGCCTACGCCGCCCTCCGCGACGGCGCCGACGGCATCATCATCTTCTGGCCTATCTTCCAGGAGATGCTGGACCACCCCCTCACCGACACGTGGAACGAGACCTTCATGGCTGAGTGGAAGTCTATGCACCAAGCCGGCCAGCTGGAAGGTGTCCCCGTTCGACTCGATTAGCTCTCTACCTGGGTTGATGGGGTGCGAGACCGCACATGCAAGGTCAGGGCAAGAGGGACGTAATCCAGCCGCATGCAACCCAAGTCCCCTAGATCTCCTGTAGCGCGGGGGCTTGCCCCCCGCTCTTTGGCTCTATGATGGCGTCGTACCTAGGCAGCGAGTCTTCAGCGGACGCAGACTCTAGCGTTTTGAACGCCTCTAGAAGCTATTTCATAGATCGGCTCGACAAGCCGACTCGCGCTTCGACAAGCGCTTCGCGCAGCAGGTTTCGCGCAATACCCAGCACGAACAGATTCTTACCATTTTCGTTCGCCCTGAGCCTGTCGAAGGACAGGTTTACGCAGAGCGACGCATTTATGAGACGAACTCTAGTCAAAGCTCTACTGCGGCTTCATACCACAAATGTAGCGCAGTTCGTGCACATGCGAACCTTCCGGGCTGTGGTCTTCCGGGTCCGCAATCAAATCAGTTTCGAGGATCATGTAATCGGCAAAGTGCGCACGGAGATCGGCGTCGGTGAAATAGTGCGCGGGCCGTCCGGGACGGGTCTCGAAAGTCTCCGGTTCGACTGCTTTGCCTTTTCCGTACGTTGCCTCTTTCTCTGAGAAGACCACAAAGAAAGCCAAGCCTCCCGGACGCAACCAGCGCTGGCAGCGGCGGATCATATCTCGCCGTTCCGCAGCCAGAAAGAGGTGGAGGACGTTGAAGCAGTAAATGGCGTCAAAAGTCTTGCCAGTCAGGACATCATCCAAAACGGAGGCGTGAATGTAGCGGCTGCCGGGACTTTGGGACTGTGCGATAGCGAGGGCGGTCTCGGATACCTCAATGCCCGTCACGTCATAGCCAGTGTCCGCGAAGAATTGGGCGTTACGCCCATAGCCGCTACCGGGGATCAGAAGGGTTTGGCTGCCATGCTGCCTAAAAAGCGCGTGGGCACGCTCTACCGACTTACTAGGCCGGTCACCCCAAATGGCGCCTTCAGCAGCGTAACGCTCCTCCCAAAACACCGACATCGCGCGGAAACCTCTTTGCACATGCACATACTTTGGCGGCAGGCCGTAGTGTATCATAGGGGAAGTATGACTGAGCAGCGCCACACAATGACTTCACACCTACCAAGCAGCTTAGTTGCGGCTCATGCCCGGCATTGATCTCCACCTGCACACTACCGCCTCCGACGGCGCGTTCGCGCCTGCTGATCTCGTGGGCATGGCGCATGAAGCCGGGCTCGACTGCATCGCCATCACCGACCACGACAGCACTGATGGCGTCGCCGCCGCGCAGGAGGCCGGACAGAATTGCGGCGTGCGCGTGATCGCGGGGATAGAGTTTAACACCATGTGGCACGGCCAGTCCGTGCACATTCTCGGCTATTTCGTGGACACGGAGCACCCGGAGTTGCAGGCAGTCGTTGCCCGGCAACGCGACGGGCGGCTCTACCGCGCGCAGAAAATAGTTGAAAAACTGGCCGCGCTCGATATGCCGCTCGTATGGGAAGACATCCTCGCAGATGCGGACGGGGGCGCCGTGGGACGCCCACACATAGCCAAAGCCATGCTCGCTCAGGGCTACGTGAACGATGCTAACGAAGCCTTTGACAAATTTCTTGGACACGGCATGCCGGCCTACGTGGAGCAACCGAAGCTCACGCCGGTTGAAGCCGTCGCGCTCCTGCACCGCGCCGGGGCCGCCGCCGGGCTAGCGCATCCGTTTAACGTGGAAGGGGCGGACCAGGTGGACTTGGATAAACTCGTACCCGAGCTTGCAGAGGCCGGCCTCGACGCCATCGAAACGTACTACACCGGATATGAGGCGGAGCAGCGTGCCGACATCCTGAACATGGCGGCGCGCTTCGACTTGATCCCCACCGGCGGCAGCGACTTTCACGGCGGCGGCATTCTAACCCAAGCGGAATTGGGCGCTGTTAGCGTGCCTGCAGAGTCTCTGGCGCGGTTGGAAGCAGCAGTGAGGCAACACGCAACGCTCTAAGAGTTTGCGACGGCCATTCCTTCATTGCCGGAGGGTACGGCTTCTTTGTCCTCACTCCGCATGAGTGAAAGCGGGATGCGAAAAAGGACTTTGCCGTCGGGCATGGACAGAATCGAAAACCCCAATGTAGCGCAAGTATTCGACCGTTACCCGGAGGCTATGCGCAAGAAAATGCTGCGGCTTAGGCAGATCGTCTTTGAAGCGGCAGCAGAAACAGAGGGCGTTGCTGCCGTGGAAGAAACCCTAAAGTGGGGCGAGCCGAGCCACCTCACCACAGGCGGCAGCACAATTAGAATGGACTGGAAGCAGAAGTCGCCACACCAGTACGCGCTGTACTTCAACTGCAGCACGTCGTTGGTTGATACGTTCAAAGCACTCTACAACGACCTCTTTACGTTCGAGGGAACAGGGCTATCGTGTTTTGCGAAACCGACGAGCTACCGGCGGATGCATTGAAGCACTGTGTCTCACTCGCTTTGAGGTATCATCGCTTGAAACACCTGCCGCTTCTGGGCGCATAGCTTCACTCCGGGTCCCGCTTGGCGCTGCGCATGGGCTCTAATGGGAAAGTCCAGCCGGAATTTACAGCAGTAATGCCTCGCAATTTCCAGCAAAAGCGGTACAATTTCCAAGGGTCGCATAACGATGGCGAGGAAAGACTCAAATTCGGTGAGTTGGGCAATTGGTAAACTTTAAGAGCCTTCACGGCGAAACCTAAGGGGGCTGTCTTGGCAAATGAAATGACAAAGCAGCGGGTCACGCTGGACGACCTAGAGCTAAGTCCTGGAAAGTACGTGCGCCTGCAGCGCCTGCTCTACGGCTACGGTCCCGGCAACGGCACCATGATGCTCCTGCCGGTAGACCACGGCATGGAGCACGGGCCGGTGGACTTCTTCGACAATCCGGATGCGCTCGATCCCGACTACATCTGGCGGCTGGCGGTGGAAGGCGGGTTCTCGGGCGTGGCCTTGCAGTACGGCAACGCATTGAAGTACATGCGTCCATATGCCGGTCGGGTGCCGTTGGTGGTGAAACTCAACGGCAAGACTAACATTCCGCCCGACGATGACCCGCTCAATCCGCTCAATGCCACGGTCGAAGATGCCGTGCGCATCGGCGCTGACGCCATTGGCTACACCCTCTACATGGGCTCGTCGCGCCAGGATGAGGACTTCGCCCAGTGGCGGCAGGTGCGGCAGGACGCCGACCGCTTCGGCATGCCGACCATCATGTGGGCGTATCCCCGCGGCCAGCACATGGAGGCCAAAGGCGGCCGCGACAGCTTCTACGCCATCGATTACGCGGCGCGCGTGGCGTGCGAGCTTGGCGCGGACGTGGTGAAGATCAACATTCCCAAGATAGATCTTGAAAGGGACAAACTCTCACCTGCTCCCTACAACACGATGGAAGTCACGCCCGACGAGGCGCTGGCCAAGGCGGTGCAGTCGGCGGGAAAGACACTGGTGCTGATCTCAGGCAGCTCGCGCGCCAGTGATGAGGAAGCCTTGGCAAAGGCCCGCCTCGCCGTGCAGTCCGGTGCTACCGGCTTCATTTTCGGCCGCAATTGCTTCCAACGGCCGTGGGACGAGGGACTCGCCCTGGTGCATCGCATGCGCGACATGCTGCGCGCAGCCACGACGGAATAACGATCAATCGGTTGGGGCAATGAACTCTTGCGGGAACAACTGACTGGCAGAAGCAGCGTAGACCTATCCGCCTAATGAGGCTCTCTGTCTGCAAAAGCTCATAGCCGTTCGCCGTGAGCACTTCGGCAAGCTCAGTACAGGCCTGTCGAAGGGCAAGTAGCACAACCCACAACCGTTCGCCCTAAGCACTTCGGCAAGCTCAGTGCAGGCCTGTCGCAGGGCAAATGGCACAACCCACAACCGTTCGCCCTGAGCACTTCGGCAAGCTCAGTACAGGCCCGTCGCAGGGCCAACGATGGTAAGAAAGCGCTCTTACAGAGCACTATAGTCCCGTTCACGACTGGCGAGGAGATGTGTTGCCAGAAGCGAATCTTGACGTGCCGACGCGTCTCGCTGTCAATACTTTGACCCTTCGGCAGGCTCAGGACAGGCAAGCTCAGCACGAACGGGAACTTGCACGAACCAGGTGGAAACACCATCCGGCCTAAGCGCGTTAGCGGGGACCGGCACAGGAGGCCGGCAGTTCAATGCCCATCTACACCGGCGGCGGTGACGACGGCACCACATCCCTCTTTGGCGGCGAGCGTGTGCAAAAACACGCGCTGCGCATGGATCTCATCGGCACCATCGACGAACTCAGCGCCGTGCTGGGAGTGGCGATAGTACACCTGCCGAGTGCACAGGCCGAGTTTTCCGGCCTGCTCCAGCGCATCCAGAGCGAGCTCTTCATCATGGGCGCGGACGTCGCCACGCCGCAGGAGCCACGGGCCTACACCATCCCCCGCATCACACCGGCACATGGGAAAGCCTTAGAAACAGCCATCGATGCAGCGGACGCGCAACTCCCTCCCTTGACTGACTTCGTGCTCCCGGGCGGCACGCCCGCAGCCGCCGCGCTCCACTTGGCCCGCGCCGTCTGCCGCCGCGCCGAACGGATCGCTGTGGCTCTGGCCCAAGAAGAAGACCTCTCCAAACCCATTCTGATCTACCTCAATCGCCTCTCCGACCTGCTCTTCACCCTCGCCCGCCTCGCCAACCACCAAGCCGGTGTCGAGGACGTGCTGTCCAAGAGTGCCGATCCTATGGCATAGGCATGGTATGCTAGAGGAGCAGAAAGCACAGAATTGCGAAACTAACGAGGGCGCAGGTCGGCAGAATAGACAACGAAGGTAGAGGATGCGTACCGTGCCGACAATGTTCATACAACGTGCAGGGCATTGAAAGAGGCAAGCCTTGAGCAAAGGGATCGATACATGGCATTGTTCGACACCCACAAAGCGGTAAAGACGCTGACGGGCGCGGGCTTCAGTGAGAATCAAGCAGAAGCCCTGATCGATGCTGTTAGCGAAGCGCGCGGGGACGCGGCGACCAATGATGACCTGCAAGCCTCGGAACAGGCTCTCAGAGCCGACCTGCAAGCCTCGGAACAGGCTCTCAGAGCCGACCTGCAAGCCTCGGAACAGGCTCTCAGAGCCGACCTGCAAACCCTCAGAGCCGACCTGCAAGCTTCGGATCAGGCCATTCGGGCGGATATGCAGGTGATGGAAGAGCGGCTGAGAAAGCACATTGCGGAGCAACTGGGGAAGCAGACGTTCCAGCTTCTTGTGGCGATTTCCGCGCTTGCCGGCGTGGTGTCCGGCATTGTGATAGCTGTGCTGAAGCTGTTCCCGTAACGGGGCAGTATCACATGGAACAATTCGTGGCATCAGCCCGGTAGCGCAGGTTGAAAACCTGCGCCCACGTAGCACAGAGGCAGTCCTCGTAACCGATTTCTCCTTTGGAAGCGCGGCATAGGAACCTTCCTCCGTGCCTCCCTCGCTTTTCAACCAGCGTCTTGCGGTGTGGGGGTCTCGTCGGCGCACGACGCTATGCGGCTGCCGATGGTGATGCCAAAACGTTCTGCCGAGCCGGCGTTCAGTTCCAACACGTGGGTGATTGGTTCATCGGGACGGTAGCGCGGCAGTTGGTCGTCCGGCGTGTCTGGCGGCTGGGGTGGGACAGAGGCATGTATCTGCACCACGGTACCGTCGCGTATCCAGATTATGTCTAGAGCAAACAGCATGCCCTTCATCCAGAACGTCGGCTGTTGCGGCTCTGGTAAGACGAACAACATGCCGGCGTCTTCCGGCAGTCCGGCATAGCCGCTCAGCCCGGCCGCCCGCTCTGACGGCGTATCGGCGACCTGCACACGGATGCGCGCCTCGTTGACGCACAGTTCATCCTCGAACGCCAGCGGCACCTGCTCATCTGACGCGACGCGCGTGGCCATGCCTTCTAGCAACTCCGTATTGGGGTCTCCACAGGAGACTAAACAAAGAACTGCGATTGCAAGCACGGCCCCGGCTGCGATACATCTTACAATTTGCCTTGTGCTCTTCATGTCAGAATCATATCACGTGAATATCCTTTGCTGACCTGCGCGCACATTAGGCCATCGAAACCCATCCCGGTTCGACAAGCTCAGCATGGGCGCTTGCGCACTGTGAGCAACTCCCCTGTTCTGGTCTTGGATAGCCGCTTTGTGCCATTTCGATCAATGAAGAGCGGATGCGGAAAATTGCGATTGGCAGATTTTACTGCGCACAACTACACCGAACTCAGGCGAATTTCCTCTTGGGCGTCACCGCAAGCGCGGCAGCCAGCCGGGCACGTTCTTCCTGTAGCTGCGAAAGGCGTCACCGTGGGTACGTTCCAGGTAAACGTCTTCATTCGCCGCTAAGCGGATATAGGCCGCAAGCAGCACCGGGAACATCAGCAGCGTGATGAGCGTCGGCCATTGGATGAGAAAGCCGGCCATGACCAGCACAAACCCCACGTATTGCGGGTGGCGTACGTGGCGGTATAGGCCATCGGTCACCAACGCGCCGCGAGCGCGGTACACGCGCCACCAACCCCATCCCATGAGAACGAGCCCGGTCAAGACGACGGCACTGCCGCCCCATTTCAGCATGGGCACACCCACGCTCAACCGTACCCAGCCCAGCCAGTCCAGGGCCACGGCCCAGAGGTGACCTTCGCTGCCGTCCAACCCGATAGAGAAGCCAAAGACGCTGCTCAGCAAGTAGATGGTAAAAGGAATGCCGAACATCTCGGTAAAGAGCGCGATGAGAAACGCAGGCCCCAGCGCCGTCTGCCGCCAGTCGCGACGCGGCAGTGCCACGAGAAACCCCACGACAAAGAGAGAGAAGAAGGTAACTGACAGGATGACCGCCGGCCAGTTGCCGTACCACGGCCGCTGATCGAGGTAGAGAAACCACACGAGCAGCGCCGTTGTCACCACCAGCGCCACGAGGTAGAGCACGATCACTCCGGGCTTTACGCCCACGTAAATGCGCTCGTTCGACTCTTCAGGTTGCCGACGTGGTTGTTCGGATCCCAACTACGATTCTCCTTTGCCGGATCGGACCGGCAGTCTGCTCTGACGTAGCGCGGGGGCTTGTCCCCCGCTCCCCAGCGCGCAATCAGATTCGCATCCGGTGGTCGACTCAAGGCACTTCACTCGCGCTCACCGTAGATTCTACGTGGATTGAGCGCCTATGGGCATTGGATCCGGCCGCTGTGCGGGATGCTGAAGGGCCAGGGCACATCCCAAGCACTAACACACACAAGTCCTGCCGGTTATCATAAGACGGTACAATATGGATTCCTTACTGAACACCGCCTCTTCGGAACGGTTAGGGTAGGTTGGCAGCGATAAGCCCTCACCCAAGCCTTCCCATGCGAGGAAAGGGCGCTCATCGCCTTCAAAGTGTGTTTGGCAAGGATCTACTTAAGGGGAGAATGACATGCACTTGGCCAAATTGCCGAGAGTGTCCCCGCTCGCCTGATTCTGCCATACCATCCAGGTTTGTCACACACCACCAATAGAGGACCGGACACGTGAAGATCATTGATGTTGAGGCCTTCATTCCTCACTTGCCGCCGGAGCCGCCCAGTTGGCTCTCGCACATTCGGGTGGCCAATCCCATGTCGCGCTATCCTGAATACGGCGAACGGCGAGCGCTGTGGCAAGGGCCTTTGGGGCCAATCATCGTGCGCATCAGAACGGATGAGGGACTAGAGGGCCTCGGACTTGGAGGCGGCGGCAATCCGGCGTGCTTTATCGTGGAGCAGCACCTCAAGCGCTTGCTCGTCGGCCAAGACCCCCGTGATACCGAACGCCTCTGGGACCAGATGTTTCGCGCTTCGCTTCCATATGGGCGCAAGGGGTTGCCGCTCATGGCCATTAGCGGCATCGATAACGCGTTATGGGACATCAAGGGCAAGGCCGCCGACCAGCCGGTCTACAAACTCCTGGGCGGCGCCACCAAGCCTGCCATACCGGTCTACGCCACCGGCAATCAGTCCGCCGTGTACAAGTCGCTGGGCTTTGTAGGCAATAAAGTCGCCATGCCCTACGGCCCATGGGACGGCGTCGAGGGCATGAAGCTGAACGAGAAGCACGTAGCGGACGCACGTGAGGCGCTAGGTCCTGACATGCTGCTGATGCTGGATTGCTACATGGCCTGGGACGTCACGTACACGCTGCGCATGGCCGAGCGCCTGCGCCCGTACAACGTCTACTGGATCGAGGAAGCCCTGCCGCCCGACGACTACGAGGGTTAC
This sequence comes from Chloroflexota bacterium, assembly GCA_026710945.1. Taxonomy (NCBI): domain Bacteria; kingdom Bacillati; phylum Chloroflexota; species Chloroflexota bacterium. The sequence continues at coordinate 24,411 of JAPOQA010000027.1, read as the reverse complement.
GCTGAAATCCGGCGTCGCATTACCTGGACGCGCATCACCACCGGCGAGCACGAGTACACGCGCTATGGCTTTCACGAGCTCATCCAGCGGGGCTGTGCCGACATCCTGCAGCCAGATCTCGCCTGGTGCGGCGGCATTACCGAGGCCCATCGCGCCGCGCAGATGGCTGAACCTCACGGGATCGACGTCATTCCCCACGTCGGCGCTACTGCCAGCTATCACTTTTGTATTGCCCACGGCAATGCGCCTCTCGTAGAGTTCATCTTCCGCGCAGGTGACGGCAGCGAACTTGTGCCGGTACAGCCCTTCTTCAGCGGCGAGCCGCTGCCGGAGAACGGCCGGGTGCGCCCGCCGGAAGCGCCCGGCTGGGGCTATGAGATTGCGCCGGAGGTTACGCTGGAACGCCCGCACCCCACGTCCGAGAGTAAAGAGGAAGCCGCGGCCGGATCGGCGGGTCTCGGCACAGGAGAGTAGTCTCCAGGAGCACTGGGGCAGCTGTTACCGCAGGGTGAGACAGACCAACGGAACTGGAACTAAGGACGGAAGTCCGGTATTTTTTGGGATGCCGTTCTCCTTTTTTTGCAGTAAAGGCGAAATGGAGGACATTCGGGTTGCGCGGCAAGCTGACATCTCCTGGGTTCCAGCGTTCGCCGGAATGACGAACAAATCGTAGCGCGGGGGCTTTTCCCCGCTTCTTGGTACCATTGGAACAAACACCGTCATGGGTGAGTTCTTCTGTGATTCAGTTAATATGGGTCCCAATCAGCATGTCGCTGATGGTTTGTGAAAGTTACGAAGAAATGAGATAGCCGCGCTTGCCATGAAGATCATCGACATCGAAGCCCTCATCCCTGAGACACCCAAGCGGCGTAGCTGGCTCGTGGCGGAGCGCATGGCCAGTCCGATGTCTGGCTACCCCGAATACGCCGAGACGCGCAGTTCGTGGCAGGGCATGGTGCCGCGCACCATCGCCCGTGTCACCACTGATCAAGGCATCGCGGGCATCGGCGTGGGCGGCGGCGCGCCCAGTTGCCACATCATCGAACACCATCTCAAGCCTTTGCTCACAGGCAGGGATCCCCGCGATACCGATCTGCTCTGGGACCTCATGTACCGCGCCACGCTCCCCTATGGGCGCAAGGGTCTGCCCATCATGGCGATCAGTGCGATAGACAACGCCCTCTGGGACATTAAAGGCAAGGCCGCCGCTGTGCCGGTCTATGTGCTGCTTGGTGGCAAATCGCAAGAATCAGGGCAACAGCCGCCTCGCGTGTCCCTCTACGCCAGCGGCAACCGCTCCGAGGCCTACCCGTCTTTGGGTTTCACCCGCAACAAAGTCTTCATGCGCTATGGGCCGCATGACGGCCCCGAGGGCATGCGCCGCAATGAGACGCAAGTGGCTGAAGCCCGCGACGCGCTTGGGCCGGATCGGCTTCTTATGGTTGATGCCTGGATGGGCTGGGACGTGCCATATGCCATCGCCATGGCCGAGCGCCTGCGCCAGTTCGACATTTACTGGCTGGAGGAACCCCTCTTTCCCGACGACTATGACGGCTATGCCACGCTCCGCAAGCGTCTACCCTGGCTGCATATTGCCTGCGGCGAGCATGAGTACACCCACTTTGGCTTCCATGATCTCATCAAGCAGGGTTGCGCCGACGTCTTGCAGCCCGATCTCGCCTGGTGCGGCGGCATTACCGTTGCCCGCCGTGTGGCGGCTATGGCCGATACCCACGGCCTGCAGGTCATTCCTCACATCGGCGGCGTGATGAGCTACAACTTCGTCGCGGCGCACGGCGTGTGTCCTATGGCCGAGTTCATTTTCGGCAGTGGCGACGGTACGGAGATCGCACCTATTCATCCGTTCCTCACAGGAGAGCCGCTACCTGCAAACGGTGAGGTGCAGTTAGGTGATGCGCCGGGATGGGGAGTGGAGCTTTCGCCGGAGACCGCGTTCACGCGCCCTCATCCAGCGTAGTCTCGGCTAAGAGCTATAAGCATAGTCTCTGCTACGAGCATAGTCTTCGCTCACAGCCATTGCTCCGCGATCCACTCTTGGATCAAGGTGAAGAGCTGGCTTTCGCTGAGTATCAGGCTCACCACGAGCAAGCCCGTCCACCCCACGAAGCTGGCAAGCAGCGCCTTGGCAATCGAACCGTTCAATGCCGGGCGCAGCGCCAATACGCCATACTCGATCAGCGCAAGGTAGGTAAGTGCGGCAAGCGTGACACCGTAGAGCGGAATCACTTGGAAGAATAAGAATATGGCAGGAACATAGGCAAAAGCGAGGGTTCTGAAGACCTGCATGAAGCCTGCACGGCTGCGGAAGAGTACCTTGCAGAGCGCGTAGGCCACGATCAACCAGATTGCCCACGATACCATCGCGTCGCTCATGGCCCTGGCGACGAAACTGATAGAGCCGAAGAATCCGAACCAGAACAACCCAATGAGGAACAAGCTGATGTTCTGCACCACGACGACGATCAAGACCGCCGACAGCGCTTGCAGATTTGCCGATTCATCCTCGTGCACTTCTTTGAACACATCAGTGTTCAACATCACGCCGTGCAGCATACGCTCGATGAGCTCAACCCAGCGTACGTAGGGGTCGAGACGGCGAATAGGCACCATCGCGACACGACCGAATAACGTCTCGCTCCAGGGCCGCCGCTTGCGTTCGGGCAGCGGCTTTGCCTTGTAGTCTTCGTCGAGCGGCTTCATCCACGCTCGCGGTACGCGACTCATGAATTCTCCTACGCTGGTTGTTCACGGTACGCTGTCGCGCCAGGCCGGCGCATTCCGTACACTGCTTCCCCAGCACTGAGCGTAGCACACTCTCTTGTCGCGACGCACCGCTTCGGCTAGTATAGGTAGCGCCTACAACTGCCGTTAGTTCTAATGTACCAAATCAAGAGTGACGCATATGCAACGACTTCGTCTTCTTAGTAGCCTCATAGTGATACTTCTCGTGTGGCTCTCTGCGGCTAGTGCCGTGCAGGCGCACGGCGATGAAGCCGACCATACTCACGCGCCCAATGCACCCGACTTTGCCACGGGTGACGGCTGGTACTACACACAAACCGGCAGCGGCACCGGCAAGGGCTACGCTATCACGAACTACGGTGACATAGTCTTTTGGAGTAGCTTTCAGCAACTCGGCGGCGTGCCGGCAGTGGGGTACCCGGTATCTGGACGCTTCATTCTAGATGGCTTTGTGTACCAGGCAACTCAAAATGTCCTCCTGCAGTGGGACCCGGCATCGAACAGCGTAAATATCGCGAACACGTTCGATATGCTCTCTGACGCCGGCTATGACGCTTGGCTTGAAGCCTTTCGTCAGATTCCCAGGAGTTTCGATTGGTCGGCAGACGATCCCGTGAACGACTGGGAAGGCACGGTACAGAATCATCTTACTGCCATCTTTGAGCCGCAGCCCGGCGACACGCCGCAGCTAAACGCCGCGCGTGCCGCATTGAAAGAGCGGTTTCTCAGCAATCCCCACTGGCTGCTCCACTACGGTTTGCCTTTGGCCATCCAGGACTTCGGATCGATGGTCGTCATACGCGCACAGCGCGTGGCTCTGCAGTATTGGAATGTACATACGGACTGGGGAGCGAGTCCCGGTGACGTGACGGTAGTGCACGGTGGGGACCTTGCCAAAGAGTCCGGCCTCATACCGGCAGCGGCTACGTATCCACTGGATGCGACTCTCGCTATCTTGAGCGCATTGAAACCTCCTACCGGAGACCTAACTTCACCCCGAGCGCCGGCAGGCACATCGGATTCTCTTGACATCGTGCGTATTGCCACTGGCGGACTTGCCGATCTGTTGTCCATCGTAGGGTCGCCATCTGTCATTGCATCGCCCCACGGCAACTACCGTATCTACGTACAACTGCGCAATGACTCCAGTTTGACCATTTCCACCGCTGCCGAGGTGCACTTGCTCGATGCTAGAGGCGCCGACTTAACGCATGCCACCGGCAGTATCACAGCCCTGCTGCCAGGGTCAACGCGCGCGGTTCGTTTCTTATCCGTTGACCCATACGCTGCTGTTCCCGCAGCGGTAGAACTCGGCTTTTCCGGCACGATGGCCGTTCGCGAGAATTACGAGCACGATATCAGCTTTAGCGGTGTGCATTACGAGCGCGAAGGAAGTCTCCACGTCCTCCACGGGTCGGTCACGAATAACGGCCCACGCACCTATAGCCTCGATCTCGGCGGCGCTCTTTTCGATGCCAACGGCAACGTGCTCGGCATGACCACCGGACTGGTGAGAAACCTCCTCCCAGGAGAGACACAAGAACTCGAGCTAACTACTGACGAGAACGTGCAGGGTGTAGCCGCCCACACGGTAGCCATAAACATGATCGTTCCGAGATAAGTCCTCTCCCCTTTCAAGCGATATCGCCCTGCGACACGTAGGGCGATTCACGCTGTCTCCCACTGCCCAGCTGCAGCCACTCCTCTTGACACCATGGAGTGAAAACTGCCCTTCTTTCTCTTCCTTGCGGTGCTCGCGCTTGCTACAGCCTTCTGGCTGAACTGACGTTCACCAGAATCTATCCGCAATTGAGCGTTTGCTGCGCATAGGGCAAACGGAAAAGGCATGGCGCGACCTAAAACGCAAGTCCGCCTACCGATTCCTGCAATTCGATAAACCTAAGCAACCCACACTGGAACGATCATGAATCTCGCATACCCGTCCTGGCTGCGGGAGCCCGTAGTGCTCCTGGGGAACACCACGGCGCGGATTACTTACATCACCAGTCTTGTCTGCAAAGAGGCTCCTTTTGCCGGATCTCTGCTCGTCGTGCAGAGCCTTGCTTCCGGAGCCACCACGCCATTCATCGTATGGGCCATCAGTGGCCTCATCGACGCTCTACCCCGCTCAAGCTCCGACCAGTCCGATGTATGGCCCGCCGTGGTCCCCTGGTTGCTGGTGCTGCTGGTAGCCTTTGTCATCCGGAGCCTCGACGGCGCTCTTGGAGACTACCTCAGTCAACTGACAGGCTTGCGCCTCGGCGCCGCCGTACAGCACATGGTGTGTGAGAAGGCAATCTCACTCCCTCTAAGCACCTTCGAACGGGAAGAATACTACACCAAACTGCAGGTAGCCGGAAAAGAAGCAGGCAGCGCCCTCAGCGATCTTCTGGAGAACCTGTCGTGGCTGCTGACTTCGCTGGTCGGCGCTACCGGGTTAATGGTGATATTCTTCAGTGCCCATTGGCTCGCTGGTGTGGCCTTGGTAGCCGTGATGGCGTTGCGATCTATCGTGCAATCCGTGATCGAACGACATATGGTTGAAGTCACGTACCGGAACTCGCCTCGGTGGCGCGAAATGTCCTACTGGTCGCGCTTGCTCACCAGCCGCGAAGCGGTCCCCGAACTGCGGTTGTCCGGTCTTGCCGACTATCTTCTCCGCCGCCGCCGTGGTGTCTTTCAGCGCTTCTTGGGGGAGGTGATGGCCGCCCAACGCAAGATGGCGCTGCCAGGATTGGCGAGTGTAGCCGCGCAAGAGGGCGTAGCGCTGATTGTCGTGCTCGTCCTGCTGGTCGCCCTCAGCGGCAACATTACGCTGGGCAGCGTGGTTGCGCTCTTGTACGGATTGAGCCGCTTTCGCACCCTCGCTGACAACGTCTCTGCCGCTCTGGGGAATGTGTACTCGGATCTACAGTATGCGGAGTATCTGCAAGACTTTCTTGCCATAGAGTCAGAACCCCCGGCAACACAGGGTGAAGAGCAAGAACTTCAACGACCGCTACGCCAGGCTATGCAGTTTCACCGTGTGAGCTTCACCTACCCGGGCGCAGTTCGACCGGCCCTGACTGACCTTGAGTTGTCGCTGCGGCCCGGTGAGCGGATCGCGCTCGTGGGCGAGAACGGCGCGGGCAAGACCACGCTGGTGCGCTTGCTCTTAGGACTCTACCAACCTACCCAGGGGACTATCACCGTAGATGGCGCGGACCTGACGACCATTCATCCCGCAACGTGGCGGCGCGAAGCAACCGCCATCTTCCAGGACTTCGTCCGCTATCCCACAACGGTGTTTGAGAACATCGCCTATGGCGATTCATCTTTGCTTGCGCAAGGTGACCAAGCGAGTGATGTCATTCATCCGCGCATCACCGCCGCTGCAGCAAAGAGCGGTTTACACGGGTTTGTCTCGGAACTGCCGTCCGGCTACTGGACGTACCTCGGCAAAGAGTGGCCGGGCGGTATGGAACTCTCCGCCGGTCAATGGCAGCGCCTGGCGCTCGCGCGGGCCTATCTGCGTGACGCTCAGATCGTTGCACTCGATGAACCCACCGCCGCCTTGGACCCACGAGCCGAGGTCGAGTTCTATCGACAGTTTGTTGAAGTGGCCGCCGGTCGCACCGCGGTCCTCGTCTCGCATCGCCTCGGGGCGGCCCGGCTGGCCGACAGGATCGTGGTACTCGCCAGCGGCCGCATTGTTGAGGAAGGCGACCACACGGCCTTGCTATCCCTCGGCGGCGTGTATGCTCAGATGTTCCGTCTGCAAGCGCACTGGTATAACGCCGCCGCAAACACGGAGCGCGGCTGATGAGCGATTCACAGAACACCAGTGCTCGCCCCTGGCAGCGCCTCACGTACCTACCGCGTACGCTTGGCTTGGTACTGGCCGCCGATGCCAGAGGCGCAGCGCTTCTGACCGTCATAAGCGCCGGCATGGGGCTGTTTATCGTGGCAGACGTGCATGTCTTGCGCCGGCTCGTAGAGACGGCCCAGCAAGTATTAGAAGGCAACGCGCCGGTTAGTACCGCTCTCTACTGGGGGCTCGCCCTCGCCTTGCTTGCCCTCGCGCACGCTGCCGTGCTTTACGGCAGGGATACGCTGGCCCTATACCACCAGGAGGTGTTGGCTGCCTCTATTGACGAGCGCTGCATCCAACAGGCGCAGGCCATGCCGCTGGAGTGGTTCGAACACGACGAGCATTACGACCTCTTGCACCGAGTGCGGCGCAGAACGGTCGAACGTCTGGGTTCGACCATGCACTTCTCTTGGGAGAGTCTTTCACAAGTGGTAACGCTGACGTCCCTGCTCGTGTACCTCGGGCAATTCCACTGGGGACTGCCGGTGTTGCTGGCAATCGGAACGACGCCAGGCGTGCTGCTGCGCGAGCGCCTGCTCCGCCAAAAGTACCTCATGCAGCGCGCACAGACTCCACGAGAACGCCGCCTCGCGGTCTATACGGGACTAATGACCGGTCGGGAGGCAGCCGCCGAGGTGCGGCTATTTAGTTTAGGGCGGTGGTTGCTCAATCAGGCTGGGGAACTCCGCCAAGCTCTTAACCAAGAGCGGCTACAACTTGCGGCCCGCGAGGAGAGACGCACCGTGGTATCCGACGGGCTGAATGGCGTGGTACATGTCTTGGCGCTGGGATTGAGTGTGGGCCTATTGGTCAACGGTCACATCAGTGTCGGTACGGCGGTCGCACTTTTTGCGGCGATTGAGAGCTTCCAAATGACTTACTCGGATCTGATCTGGGGCGTGTCCCTGGTGTATAACGATCTCCGCTATCTGCAAGATTTCTTCACGCTGATAGACAGCCCATGTATTGACTTGAAAGCAGGCCGCAGGCTGCGTCAGCCGCTGACCGCACCCATCGAATTGGACAACGTCTCCTTCACCTATCCGGGGGCGGAACGACCTGCCCTTTCCGGCCTCAATCTCTCGCTCCGGCCCGGCGAGCGGATCGCGCTCGTGGGCGAAAACGGCGCGGGCAAGACCACGCTCGTCAAGCTCCTGATGGGCCTGTATAGTCCGACGTCGGGCCGTATACTCGTAGATGGAGTTGACCTTACTAATATTGCACTTGCTGATTGGTACAAGAAGTTCGGGACTGTTTTTCAGGATTTCCTCCGCTACCAGACTTCTGTGCAGGAGAACATCACCTTCGGCTGGCTGGATGGAGCCGATGACAGAGAGCATCTAGAATCAGTGCTCGCACGCAGCGGCGCGCAAGAGGTGGCGGCAGCACTGCCGGAAGGACTTGACACACCGTTGGGCAAGGAGTTTCACGCCGGCGCGGAGCTATCGGTGGGGCAGTGGCAGAAGCTCGCGATAGCCCGGGCCTACTTCCGGCCGGCCGAAATTCTCATTTTGGACGAACCCACTTCGGCCCTCGACGCCAAGGCGGAAGCGGCGGTCTATGCCCATTTTGCCGACCTGGCGCAAGAGCGCACCGCTGTTCTCATATCCCATCGTTCGGCGTCATGCCAGATTGCGGACCGGATCCTGGTGCTGCGGGAGGGCCGCTTGGTCGAGCAGGGCACACATGACGCGCTGTTGTCATCTGGTGGCGAGTATGCCGAGCTTTACCGGCTCCAAGCTGCTGCTTACCGTTAGCACGCATATGCGTGTCTCGTCCGCCCCAGAGGACGCACCACTTGCCAAGAGGCGCCACCGCTGGCAAGTGGGACACAGAGTTTGCACGGCCCTCATAAATGGGGCATGATAAAGCGTAAGCATTTGCGCTCAAGGGCCAGTTAGGAGGTCGGTCGTGGGAGAACCGTTCGCGTATTTTGAAGGTAATGTGGTGCCGCTTGGTGACGCCAAAGTAGGCATCATGACTCACGCGCTCAACTACGGCACCGGCTGCTTTGAGGGCATTCGGGGCTATTGGGTGCCGGAAGACGAGCAAGTCTATCTCTTTCGCGCGCGTGAGCACTTCGAACGCCTGCATCGTTCGGCGCACATCTTGCGCATGAAGGTGCGTCTCAGCCCGGAAGAGCTCACGCAGCTTGCGTGCGACCTCGTGGCAAAGTCCGGCTACAGAGAAGACGTGTACGTGCGTCCGCTCGTTTACAAGAGCGCCGAGCAAGTGGGACTTTCGCTGGTGCGCACGGCTCCTGACGGCGAGTTGGAGCACGTCCCCGACGACTTCTTCATGTTTACCGTGCCTTTTGGGGCATACTTAGACTTGGACAAGCCGATCCGCGTCACCATCTCACCGTGGCGGCGCATCGACGACAACGTGATTCCGCCCCGCGCCAAGGTGACGGGTCTCTACATCAATTCCGCCCTCGCTACCTCTCAAGCCAAGGAATTGGGCTTCGACGAAGCCATCATGTTGAACGGCGACGGCTCGGTTTCGGAGGGCCCCGGCGAAAATATCTTCATGCTGCGCGACGGCAAGCTCATTACCACCGGACCGGATTCAAACATCCTGGAAGGCATCACCCGCCACGCGGTAATGACCCTGGCGCGGGAAGAACTCGGCATAGAAGTGGTGGAACGGCGCATCGCACGCACCGAGCTCTACATTGCCGATGAACTCTTCTTTACCGGCACGGCCGCGCAGATTTCGGCCATTGGCGAGGTGGACGGCAGGACAATTGGCAACGGCGAGATCGGCCCGGTAGCAGCCCGCCTCCAAGAGGTCTTCTTTGAAGCGGTGCGCAACCGCAGTCCGAAATACAGCGACTGGTGCGCTGCCGTCTATCCTGTTGGCGCCAGCGTAGGGTAGGAAAAGGTGAAGTCCGCTAGCTCCCTACGGTAGTTAAGCGCCCAGCCTCACCACAAGCCCAATCCCTCCGTATTTACCCATCCCGCCGCACATCGGATTGCACGCTGAAACAGAGTGGCACACGCGTCTCGGGAGACGCCGCCGAGGAGGCAGGATGGCAGAGCAGACACACGGCAACCTAGAGACTGAGCTTGCCCCTACCTACCGGTTTTGGAAGGACAAGGCGTTCTACTTTCTGCTAGTCCTTGCCGTGCTGATCAACCTCGCCTTGCTCGGGGCCATTTTGACCATCTTCCCGGAGCTCCCGGAACGGCTGCCCATTCTCTTCAACGCGCAGGGACAAGCCGATCTGGTGGCCAACAAGGTCTATCTCTATCGTTTGCCGCTCGGTGTGACGTTACTGACGATCTTCAACGGTGCGGTGATTGCATTCCTCGTGAAGGACAGTTCCTTTGCCGCCCGCATGCTCATGGTGGCAACCTGCTGGATCGGGTTGCTGCTTTTGGCCGGACTCTGGTTCATCATTCGCTAAGGAGAATGTGTCTATGCAATTAGAGGGAAAAAGCGCTATTGTTACCGGCGGCGCAACCGGCATCGGCCGTGCCGTCTGCCTATCGCTCGCGCGCGAAGGGGCGAGTGTCGTAGTAAATTACTCGAGGTCGGAGAAAGAGGCCGAACAGACTGCCCGCGACGCTACCGCGGCAGGCGGCCGGAGCGTAACCTTCAAGGCCGACGTGGCCGACGAAGACAAGGTCAAAGAGATGGTGGCGTTCGCCAATGATTCTTTTGGAAGCGTGGACGCACTCGTGAACAACGCCGGGTATACGCAGTTCATCAAACATACTGAACTCGACAAGCTGACGGACGAACTCTGGGACCGCATCTTTGCCGTCAACGTGAAAGGCGCGTTCTACGGCATTCGCGCGGTCGCGCCCATCATGAAGGCGCAGGGCAGCGGCCGCATTGTCAACATCTCCTCAGTAGCCGGCATTACCGGTGGCGGCAGTTCCGTGCCGTATGCCGCATCCAAAGCCGCAATGATTGCTCTTACCAAGTCGATGGCCGCCGCCCTCGGCCCGGAGATTCTTGTGAATAGCGTAGCGCCCGGTCTTATCTATACGCGCTGGACGGAAGGTCACCCCGAACGCAATGAGGAGATTCGCCAGTCCACCATTACGCAGCGCCTGGGCACGCCGGAGGACATCGCCAGCGCAACGCACTACCTCATCTGCAACGCCGAGTGGGTAACCGGCCAAACACTCGTCATCGACGGCGGCCGAGGCGTCTGACAGGGAGGTCTGCGCTTCCCTTGATGGGTGTCGCGCACAATGATTCGCAGTCCCACACTCTTGGCTGTGATTCGATGAAGATGCGAATTCACGGAGATGCGCGCCGTAAAGAAACTACCATGACGAGAGTCGGGGAGAGAGGTCTAACCTCGCAGACAGCTAAGCCGTTTTGCCCTGTGGTTCCTTGTCAGGGTGCACCTCCAGTCTGTATCGTTGCCGTAGCATGGTATGGCCACCTTGCAGAGACTGTATGAATGAAGGCAGGCCGAGCAGATAGATTCCCGTTTTCACGGGAATGACGGATTGTGGCAATGCGGACTTGAGGGTTGACGCGTTCTTCAGTAGCGCGGGGGCTTGTCCCCCGCCTGGCGGGTTGGTACGCACGGCACTTCAAATGCACTTTTCCTCTCGCTATGTTATAAGTCAATTGCGACGCCAGAAAGAGAGACAATCGGACAACTCTCCCGACCGCTGCTCCAACTCATGAAAATCAAGATTCCGTTGCAAGACAAGTACATCTGGACGGTGAATAATGCCAGTTGACGAGAAATTCCTAGATGAAATGAGCATACGAACGTATCGTCCGGAAGACGAAGCGCGCGTAAAGGAACTCACCATCGCCGCCTTTTCCGGCGTGAGCATCGAGCACAACATCGAGAAGTCCTGGCCCGGCCTCTTGCCGCTCCCATGGGGCGAACGCAAATGGCCCATGGTAGCCGTGGATCTCACTGGTCACCCCGAAGACTGCTTTGTGGCCGAACACGACGGTGAAGTGATAGCCTTTGCCACGACGCGCATCAATCGCAGAAACAGCGCCGGGCAGATTCCTGATATGGCAGTAGACGAGCAGTTTCGCGGCAAGGGGATCGGCCGTAAAATGCTGGAGCACTGCATCCAGTACTTCCGTGCCCAGAAGCTCACGCTCGCTCGGATCGAGACCCTGGACCAGAATCCCATCGGACGTCATCTCTACCCTGACCTGGGCTTCGAGGAAGTCGCACGGCAGATCTTCTACGCCATGCCCTTGGAGCCGAAGGACGAGTAAGGCCGGTCTCAGCGAGTCCGTCAATGGCGTATGCAGCGAGCGGTGTCGCACGCGGGGGCTTGTCCCCAATGTTGTCGCATTAGCTCTTAGCGCATGCCGTTCGTCCTCCTATCTTGAGAATGGGGGATGGAATGGGAGCAGGCGCGGCAGATCCGTTCGCCCCAGTATCGTGCGATACGCTGTTTCGAGCACGGGGCAGACTCTACGCCGGAGTGACGGAGCATCCGGCAGTCGCTTCTAGCCCGCGCTGTCCCTCCGCTTCACACTTGCGCGAGCCGCACTTTGGTATGCTTAAAGGGTAGGTGTCGCCACATTCCGATTCTCCCTCTTAGGAGCAGAACCACAGCATGGCAAATGCGAAAACATCTTTGGCAGCCCGGCTCGGAAGCTGGATCAGAGTAATCACACTAGCGCTCGCCTTGATCGGCGTTGCCGCAGGCGTAGCGGCCCTGGCGCTCGGCATTCTCCTTTGGCGCGACCGTCCCACGATTCAGACCGCTGCCGATCAGTCGCAAAGCGCAGCGCAAATCACCAGCGCGATGGATACCCGCGTCTCGGACGTTGAGCAACACGCGGAGACTCTGAGTCAAGAAGTGAATGTGCTGCAATTCCAGAATCACTTGTTGCGGGCGTCGGTACGCATCAGCCGCGCGCGCGTGCATCTGCGGGAGCGCCAGAGCGGGCTCGCAGTGCGCGAACTGGCCGAAGTGGAGCGATCGCTCAACGCCGCTGCCAAATTGGGCTCTCTCGGTCAGATTGAGCAGATCGAGGAAGTCAAGACCCTCCTGGCTGATCTCAAGAACATCGTGGAAACGGGCACCTTTCCCATACAAACGCTGGAAGTCATCGGCGACCGCATCGATGCCATGATCCGGTGACCGCCGGGAGCAGTCCTCCACGTACCAGGTATGAATTCGGCGATGGCGTTAGACTTTCCCCATTTGATGCAGCGCATCGCTTCCCAAGGTTGACAGCGATGAACATTGGCGTGATCGGGCCCGGACGCGTAGGTACAGGGCTAGCACGACTTCTTGCCGAACGAGGCTACGCCGTTCGCGCCGTAGCCGGCAAGACCCCTGTTCATGCCGAACTGCTCGCCGCTGCCCTGCCGGCATGTGAGTCGACCACCGCACAAGGTGTTGCGGACTCCTGTGAATTAGTTTTCATCACCACCCCTGACGACGCCATTGGCGAAGTTGCCTGCGCCGCAGACTGGCGGGAGGGACAAGGCGTGGTCCATTGCAGCGGCGCGTTACCGGCTTCCGCTCTCGGCGCAGTCGCACGCAACGGCGCCATGCCCGGCGCGTTCCATCCCCTGCAGACGCTCCCGGACGCCCAAGCGGCCTTCACAAACCTGCCCGGCTCATACGTGGCTATTGAGGCGGAAGAGCCGCTTCTCGGGCGGCTGGCGGCCATAGCTGCCGACCTTGCGTGCACGTGGGGCTACGTGCCTCCTGATGCGCGGCCCGCCTATCACGCCGCTGCGGTGCTGGTTTCAAATTACTCGGTAGCCCTGACTCATGCCGGTGTCGCGCTTTGGCAGGCGATGGGTAAGCCCGAGGCGGAAGCCCTCCAGGCTTTGACGCCGTTGCTGCAAGGCACCGTGCATAACCTCCGCCGCCTCGGCCCTGCGGAGGCGCTCACAGGCCCCGTGGCACGTGGGGATTGGGCGACTGTAGAGAAGAACCTTGAAGCCATAGCCGCCACTGCACCGCAACATTCGTTCACCTACGCTGCAATGGCACTCGCGATGATATACAATAATCTCGCATCAACCGCTGGCAAAGATGCTGTCGCACGAGAGTTACAGTCACATCTCAGCGCGATGCTCAAGAACCGAGGAACACCATGAGTACCCAGCGTGTTACCACCGCCGACCTTAGACAGATGAAGGCGGAAGGGCGCAAAATCGTGATGCTGACGGCATACGACGCCCCGATGGCGCACTTTGTCGAAGCTGCCGGTGTGCCCGCAATTCTTGTGGGTGACAGTTTGGGCAACACGGTGTTGGGCTATGAGAATACTCTGCCGGTTACCGTGGACGATATTCTGCGCCACACCCAGGCCGTGGTGCGCGGTACGCGCCGCGCCATTGTGATCGCCGATATGCCCTTCCTGTCCTACCAGGTGTCCAACGAGCGAGCGTTGCTCAATGCCGGGCAATTGATCCAGGAGGGCGGCGCACAGGGCGTAAAGCTGGAAGGCGGCAAGCAAACCGTCACCGTAACGGCGCATTTGGTAGATGCCGGCATTCCGGTGATGGGACACCTGGGTCTTACGCCGCAGTCTGTCCATCAGCTCGGCGGCTATCGGGCGCAAGGGCGCACGCTGGCTGAGGCGGAGGAACTCCAGAGCGATGCACTTGCCCTTGAACGCGCGGGCGCCTTTGCTCTTGTTCTCGAGAGCATTCCAGCGACGCTAGCGCAGAAGATTACGGAGTCTATTTCCATCCCCACGATCGGCATCGGCGCGGGCGTCCACTGCGACGGTCAAATACAGGTCTTGCACGACCTCCTCGGGCTGAATCCACACGCCGTGCACCCGCGGCATGCCAAGGCATACGCGAAATTGGGAGACGAAATGCGCGCAGCGGTGAGCCGCTACGTGCAAGACGTTGAAAGCGGGACGTTTCCCACGCGTGAACACAGTTTTATGCTGCCCACTGAAGTCGCGCGAGCCTTACGCAAAGAGACACTGGTAACAGCCTCTGACGAAGACTAATGGGGTGTCCCCTCTGCGCGCAAGAGTAGAAACCCGTTCACCCCCGTATCGTGTCGATACGCTGTATCGAGTACGGGGCAGGCTCTGAGCCTGTCGAAGGGCGAGTTACGCGCTCCGCGCACGAAATCGTTGAGTCCCGTTCGCCCTGAGCCTGTCGAAGGGCGAGTTACGCACTCTGCGCACGAGACCAAAGGCGCTCCCAGCCGCCCCAAAACCACGAAGCACGCTCACATGCAGATTCTGCGCACGATCCCAGCAGTACGCGCCGCCCGCCAGGAAGCGCTAGGCAGCGTCGGACTTGTACCTACCATGGGGTATTTGCACGCCGGCCACATGGCGTTGGTGCACGCCGCCCGGACCCAAAACGACCACTGCTGGGCGACGCTATTCGTAAACTCTCTGCAATTTGGCTCGAATGAGGACTTTGCTACCTACCCCCGCGACCTGTCGCGCGACCTTGCCATGTTCGAATCATGGGGCGTAGACGTCGTATTCGCGCCGGAAGCGGGGACGATGTACGCGGGCGACTTCAGTTCATTCGTTGAGGTCGAAAACCTCACTGATCGCTTGGAGGGGACAGCGCGGCCCGGCCACTTCCGGGGCGTCACCACGGTTGTCTGCAAGCTGCTCAACATCACGCAGCCCCACCGCGCTTACTTGGGCCGCAAAGACGCCCAACAACTCCGCGTCATCCGCCGCATGGTGCGCGATCTCGACATCCCCACCACCATCGTACCGGTGGAAACCGTGCGAGAACCGGACGGCCTCGCCCTCTCAAGCCGTCACGTCTACCTCAAACCGGACGAGCGCCACGCTGCGAGAGTTCTGTATCAGGCGCTCCAAGCAGCGCAGCAGCGGTACGCCGCCGGTGAGCGCAACGCTGACACCTTGCGCGCCGCCATGCAAGCCGTGCTGGCACAAGAGCCTCTTATAAACGCGGACTACGTCAGCATCGCCGACGACGAAGATCTGGAAGAACTGACCACCATCGAGCGCTCGGCGCTCGCCTCACTCGCCGTCCGCATCGGCGCCACGCGGCTCATCGACGCCATGGAGCTAGGCAGCGACACATAGTGTAGTCGGCGTCAATCCCAAGTTCTATTCCACAGTGCCGCCAGACGCTTGCGCGACTTCTAAGCGTTCAAGAACACCACCGAAGTCACCCAATGGAATAACCTCCCCATTGGTGCGCGATTGGCGATCCGTGCCGCCGAATACGACAAACTTAGCAGTAACGTCCGGCATCCGCTTGGCAACGCGATTGAGCGAATCGAAATAGTCTGAAGCGACGGTAGCACCGGACTTTATCTCAATGGCTCCGATGCCCTGCCCGGTCTCGTAGAAAAGGTCACATTCCAGACCCTGGACGTTGCGGAAAAACGATAGATTGGATTGCCGGCCGCGATTGAACCGGTGCTTGAGGGCTTCCAAGACGACTGCATTCTCGAAGAGAGGTCCACGCAAGGGGTGCGTCGCAATCTGCTTAGAGTTTTCGATGCCAATGAGATAGCTCGCCAGCCCAACGTCGTAGAAATAGAGCTTCGGTGACTTGATTAGTCGTTTCTGCGCGTTGGAGTGAAACGGCTGCAACTGGAATACAATGTAACTAGCTTCCAACACCGTGAGCCATTCGCGTGCGGTCGTGTGGGAGACCCCCGCGTCAGCCCCCAGTGATGAGAGATTGACCAATTGTCCCACACGTCCGGCGCACAGGCGCACAAATCGTCGAAAACTGGATAGGTTGCGAATCTCACCTATTTGCCGCACGTCACGCTCAACATAGGTCTCGAAATAGTCGCCAAGGGCCTGATGCGGGTCCAGTCCCTGGTCGTGAATGCGCGGATAGAACCCCGATAAGAGGATGTCATCCACCTCGTTGCTTGCCCCTGTCTGTTGTCGCTCGGCCAAAGAGAACGGCAAGAGCCGCAGCAATGCCGTCCGTCCTGCCAACGACTGGTTTATGGCATCTGAGAGCCGGAATTGCTCGCTGCCAGTCAGCACAAAGAGGCTGTTGCGCCTCTTCTCATCTGCGATTACTTGCAGGTACGACAGGAGACTTGGCACGCGCTGAATCTCGTCGAGTATCGCGCCGCCGTCAAGCCGCGCGAGAAATGCTCTCGGATCTGACTCTGCAAACTCACGTTGGTCGGGCGCTTCGAGATTAACGTATGCCAAGTTAGGGAATACAGTGCGGCACAGCGTCGTCTTCCCAGATTGACGCGGGCCGGTCACAGTCACAAAAGGGTATTGCTTGAACAAGCTAATAAGGCGGGGAGTGATTTCACGTCTGACCATGGACAGAGCATACTTCAGTATTGTGTCACATTGCAAGTACTACCTTCAATTATACACTCTTCCCCACTGACGGTCTTGTCCCAACCTCTAAAGCAGTCTTTCAGGTGCCCCCAACAAGCAAGGCTGCTTGCGAATGCACCCGTCCTGCCTGAAAGTGACGCTTACATAGTCGTTGCGCTACTATAGGAGACGTACTCCTCCGCGTCACTTCTCTCCCGAAGATGGGAGACTGGCACCGTACCTCCGGTGCCTTAATTGTGTCGTGCACGCGGAGAATAGACCTTAGCTCTTTCCTACTCTTTCGAAGGAAGCAATGATGCTCGGAACGTTCAACTCACCGCTACTCTGGATCGGCTTTACCGCTGTTGTTGTCACCCTCCTCATCCTTGACCTCGTGGTGTTTCATCGCGGCGCGCATGTCATCAAACCGCGTGAGGCCGCGACCTGGGTTGCCATTTGGGTCAGCCTTGCTTTGGCCTTTGCCGTTGGCATGTTCATCTTTGCCGGGCCCGAGCGCGGCACTGAGTTTATCACCGGTTATCTCATCGAGTGGACCCTGAGTGTCGATAACCTCTTCGTCTTCTTGATCATTTTCACGTACTTTGCGGTACCCAATGAGTATCGCTACAACGTGCTCTTTTGGGGAATTCTCGCCGCCATCATCCTGCGCGGCGCGTTCATCCTGGTCGGCGCCGCCCTCTTGGCTACCTTCCATTGGATGATCTTCGTCTTTGGCGGCTTCCTCATCTATACCGGTATTCGCATTTTGATCAAGGGCGACGAAGACACCGATCCCGAGCGCAACTTCGCTGTCCGCATCTTTCGCAAGATTCTCCCGAGCACCGAAAACTACCACGGCGGCAGCTACATCGTAAAGATCGACGGCCGCTGGCTGGCAACGCCCCTGCTGCTCGTGTTGCTCGTTGTGAACGTTACCGACGTGGTCTTTGCCCTGGATTCCGTGCCCGCAATCTTCGCCATCACGCGCGAACCCTTCATCGTCTATTCGGCGAACATCTTTGCCATTCTCGGCCTGCGCGCGCTGTATTTCCTCCTCGCCAACCTGATGGACCGGTTCCACTATCTCGGTGTGGGTCTTGGTCTCGTGCTCGTTTTCGTGGGCATCAAGATGGTCGTAGGGGACTTTCACGGCGTACCCAAGGGCGACCATTTCTTTACACCCGTGCTAGAAGGAATCGAAGTGGTAGCATCCGCATTCCATGGGCAGCCGGTCTACTCACTGGCGGTGGTTGGTGTGCTCTTGGGGGGTTCTGTAGTCGCGTCCCTGCTACGCCCGCGCGAGAGTGAGTGATCCTGCCGCCGAGCGGGGGACAAGCCCCCGCGCTACATTGCGCCCAAGAGATGCACTAGCGGCTTCCCAGCTCTGCTGAGCAACACTGGGCATGACAGTGAGAGCCGGAGAACCCCTTACTTCGACTCATTGAGCTGGCTGTGCACATTTACAACGCTCAGTTTCCGCTGTTGAGGTTGGTGTGTCCTCCCTGTAGGTGTTGACTACTTCGTTGGCAGATTTGGTAGAAGAAACATCGCAGCAGAGCTCTCTGCTTGCCTGCATGTCATTCCGAACGGAGCGCAGCGGAGTGAGGAATCTAGAATCCTCATCAGAGACACAGAATCAGCCGCTCAGAAAGAGCATTAACCGTCGTCGGTCACATGTGAATCGAAAGGACGCACCGGGAATCCGGTGCGTCCTTCACTATTGCCAAACTAGCTGATATTCCCGCTTAGGATGCCCCCAGCCATGCCGGCCGCTGTTCCTCAAACGCGCTAATGGCGTCTTCCCGCTGCAGCGTAAGCCCTACCGCGTCCAGACCGTTGAGCAGGCGGTGTTGAACGGTAGCATCAATCGGGAACGATGCCGCAAAGCCATGGTCGTCTTGTACTGTGGTGTTTGCCAAATCCACCGTCATCCGGTAGCCATCTAGGGTCTGGGCCCGTTCTGTGAGCGTGGCTACGTCTTTCGGTGGCAGGACCACCGTGAGCATGCCGTTCTCCACGGCGTTGTTGGCAAAGATATCGGCAAAACTCGGGGCAATGATCGTTAGAAATCCAAATTCTTTCAGTGCCCATGCCGCATGTTCCCGCGATGAGCCGCAGCCAAAGTTCCTGCCGGTCACGAGAATGCTCGCGCCCTCGTAACGCGCGTCATTCAATTCAAAATCCGGGTTCAGCGTCGTGCCGTCCTCGAAGTAGCGCCAGTCGAAGAAGGCAAACGGACCGTATCCCGTGCGCTCGATGCGCTTGAGAAACTGCTTCGGAATTATCTGGTCGGTATCGACACTGGCCCGGTCGAGAGCGGCTACTTTGCCAGTGAGTCTAACAAATGGTTCCATCGTTCTTTCCCTATAAAATGGAGTTTACCCGCATCAAGGGTGGGCGGTTACTAGCGCGCGATTATGACCAACATGACCGCGACAATTGTTACCTGCAAGACGGCAGATGCAATTAGCATCGCGCCCCAGCGTAGCGTCAGGCGTCGTTCAAATTCGCGCAGGTCGGCTTTGACCATCATGCTCGTTCCCTGACATCACTCTTGCTCGCAGACTAATCGACTATTCGCGTGCCAATTCAAGTGCTGTTTGGTTTCCCGTTGCCTACCACTCCCGAACGTCTACAAAACGCCCCGCTATCGCGGCGGCGGCGGCCATTTGCGGACTGACGAGATGGGTGCGACCGCCCTTGCCCTGGCGGCCCTCGAAGTTGCGGTTGGAGGTGGAAGCGCAACGCTCGCCGGGGGCCAAAATGTCCGGGTTCATGCCCAGGCACATGGAGCAGCCGGCCTCGCGCCATTCGAATCCGGCAGCTTGAAAGACCTCGTTTAGACCTTCTGATTCCGCTTTCTGCTTGAGCATCGTCGAGCCCGGCACCACCATCGCTCTCACGTTGGGATGCACCCGCTTGCCGCGCACGATGCCGGCCGCCGCGCGCAGGTCTTCCAACCGAGCGTTGGTGCACGATCCCAGAAAGACGCGATCAACGGCGATATCCTGAATAGCCGTGCCGCCCTCCAGCCCCATGTACGTCAGCGCCCGCTCGGCAGTGGCCTGCTCGTCCGGCGTTGCCATCTCGCCGGGACTGGGCACAGAGCCGGTTACGGGAACCACCTGGCCTGGATTCGTGCCCCAGGTAACGTGGGGCACGAGGGTGGCGGCATCAATCTCAATGACGCTATCGTAGGTGGCGTCGGCATCGGTGGACAGCGTCCGCCAATGTGCGAGCGCCTCTTCCCAGTCTTTGCCTTGCGGCGCATGCTTGCGCCCCTTGAGATAGGCAAACGTCTTCTCGTCAGGCGCGATCATGCCCGCACGCGCGCCGCCCTCGATGGACATGTTGCAAATCGTCATGCGGCCTTCCATGGACAGCGAGCGAATTACCTCACCGGTGTACTCAATGACGTGGCCCACGCCCCCGTCCACCCCAATGCGCCCGATGATGCCGAGAATCACGTCCTTGGCCGTCACGCCCTGCGGCAGCGTCCCATCCACCCGCACTTCCATGGTCTTGGGCTTCTTTTGTATCAGGCATTGGGTGGCCAACACGTGCTCCACCTCAGACGTGCCGATACCAAGGGCAAACGCGCCAAACGCGCCGTGCGTAGAGGTGTGGCTGTCGCCGCAGACGATTAACTTGCCGGGCTGCGTGTAGCCCAATTCCGGCCCAATGATGTGCACGATGCCTTGGTTCGGGCTGCGGTACCCGTAGAACGTCAGGCCAAACTCCGTTGCATTCTGCTCCATAGTCTCGATTTGACGACGGGAAATGTCGTCTTCAATATGCTGCCCCCGGTCTGTCGTGGGCACGTTGTGGTCGACCGTTGCCACCGTCAGAGCGGGCCGCCGCACGGTGCGGCCGCCCAGCCGCAGCCCCTCAAATGCCTGCGCCGACGTAACTTCATGCACGAGGTGCAAATCAACGTAAAGCAGCGCCGGCCCGTCAGGCTCCTCATGCACCACATGACTTTCCCAAACCTTTTCGAATAGCGTCTTTCCAGCCATACCAGTCTCTCACTATTTCTGCGGCGAACCCATTTCGTGGGGAAGTGCGCCCAATGTCAGCACGCTTCCTGCATTCATCATTGTACTCTAGTCAGCCGCCGGTGTGGATTGCCACCGCCCAGCGTGCCGCGTGAAGCAGGTGTTCTTAAACGAGCCGCTTGTGCATCAATCTGACTGTGCAATCGGTAGGTCTAGCCGCGAAACTAGTGCGGCATTGCGTTTCTTGTCATTCTCCGTACGTGTTGAGTACTTCGTCTACAGAATTCGCCTTCCACTTTGAAGAGTTCACGGAGCACGTTTTCTTGATCACAGCGTCGCACAAGGTTTGCAGAGGATTGGATCAATGTCGAATATTGTCCACTAGGCTCAGTCCTCTAAATTCAGTGAAGAAGGCTCGACCTTCCATAACGCCTCGATCGGAAAGACTTGTGTGCTTGTCATGTTTAGTACTGCGTTGAGTGTCCTTTGTATTCAAGTCTGTCGACGGATTAGCTGACCTCTACAATTCCGCGCAGGCAGCGGCCCCGTGTTTTACACGGGGAGGAATTTCTTCCAACATCCCACTCCAAATTCCTCATTGCTTCCACCTTAGCGTGACACATTGCAAAACCACCATAAGTCTTGGTTCGCATGTTGTTACTTATGCCCCTGTACTCTAGCCCAATCCTGTAAGTATATTCTGACTATTGCATATGTCTAATATATCTAGTATATTAGGGCTTCGACATAATGGACATTTTGCGAACAACTACTAGCCATCTAGGTAAAGTGCACTGTTAATGGCTGTGGGTAGCAAAGTGGGATGCGTCAGGCGTGAAGCGGGTGGCAGCGCATGAGGCAAGACTCATTGCGCTGGCGCCTTCTCTATGGCGCGCGACGCTTCGGCTTGGTGGGTGCCGGTAAAGTGCCCATAAGGAAAGCAGCCTTGGTACTTGCGTTGCTGCTCAGCAACGCGATTCCATTTCAAAGTGCGCAAGCCGCAGCTGCGCCGGTGACCATCACCGGACCGGCGGAGGTCACCGGCGCAGCCTTCGAGGTGACTGTCATCTTCTCGGAAGGCGTCACCGGATTCGCCCAGAGCGATGTCACGGTGGGGAACGGCAGCGCCACCGGCTTCACGGCGGACAGCGCCACGGTGTACCGCGTGACCATCGCGCCGACAGCCGGCTACAACGGCAGCGTGACGGTGGACGTGCCCGCCGGAGTGGCGCAGAGCATCAGCGACAACGCAAATAACCTCACCGCCACCCAGTTCTCCACCACGGCAACCTTCGCCTCCGCCTGCACCACCGGCAGCGCGGTGTCCGACCCCACGAACAACGCTGGGCTGGTCGCCGATTGTGCGGCACTGCTGGCCGGGGAAGATACCTTGAAGGGGACCGCCACCCTGAACTGGGACGCGAACACGAGCATCTTCAGTTGGGACGGCATTTCGGTCGGTAGCACGCCGCAACGTGTCCTTAACCTTGCCCTAATCAACAAGGCTCTCAACGGCGCCATTCCCGCACAGTTGGGCAACCTATCCGCTCTGACTTGGCTCCTCATGCCCGACAACAGGCTGAGCGGCAGCATCCCTGCCGAGTTGGGCAAGCTCACCAATGTGCAGTATCTGTGGCTCCACTGCAATCAGTTTACGGGTACTATACCGTACTCCCTCGGCGCGCTCACGGCCCTGAGTGGCGCGGATTTTCGGGGCAACCAACTCACGGGCGGCATTCCGGCCAGCATGGCCGGGCTGCCGGTCAAGCTCAATGAAGGGATTGCCTGCGCCGGCGCTCAGCCCGGCGGAACCACGACTGATAATTCACGGAGCAACCGGCCACCGCGTTTGACCGTCACGCTGACGTGCCCGCCCGGCCCGCTGACCGAGGGAGACACCCTCCGCTGTACCCTGACATTGAAGAACGCGGGAGGACAGACTCTGACCAACATCACCTGGCGGTTGCCGACGCTGGCGATAGGTCCCCAGATGCTTCCCACCGGCTGGCCGTGGGAACGTCCCGGCGAGCTCGAGCCTGGCCGGTCGATCCGCATGAAACTCGCCTATGGACCGCTCAGCCCCCGCCGCGACGCGGCGGGACTCGCGCTATCCCAGGTCCTTGGTGACGGCACTACCACCCAGCCGACGCGCATGGCGGTACCCTGGCCGGCGTCGCTGCCCCTCACGGTCATCGCCGACAGCCAAGAGACCGTCGCGGCGACCGTTACTCACGTAGTGGACGTGCGGGCGTTGGCGCCAGGAATGCTCTTGACCCTCGGCGAACCAGAGACGGAGACCGCAGACGAGGCCAGCGTTGAGGACGAAGTTGGCGTCAGAGACGAAGTCAGCGTCAAAGCGACGGCGGGACCGCCGTCTACAGCGCTGCTGCGCGTCGAATTGAGAAGGAGCCAGGATCCCGCAAGCGATGGGCAAATGTCCCATTACACGCTCGTTATCACGAATGCCAGCCGGTATCGGTGGCTGACCGGCTTGCACTGGCGGATTCCCTCGTTGCGCATTCGTCGCCAAGTAGGCGACCTCGGTTGGCTCCCCCCAGCAAGTCCGCTGTTGTGCAGATACCCTCCCAGTCGGCAAAGTCTCGCCGGGAACCGACAATACCCTCTGTGATCGTGGCCAGCGAGCAGACCGGCGCGGTGGCCTTGAACCACTTGGCAGACGCGCGGGCCCCGGGAGCCGAAACCTCCGTGGGTGGACACGAGCCGACGGCGGCTCAGGACCAAAGCAACGTCATGGGCGAAGACAGCATTGAAGGCGAAGTCCTCGCTTCAGCAATGTCGGGGCGGGGCTCGCCGCTGCAGGTCGAACTGAGAGGCAGCGAAGAGCCGGTAGCCGCCGGGCAGGACGCCCACTACACGCTCATCGTCACGAACACCAGCCGGTACTGGCTGCTGACCAATCTGCACTGGCAGTCACCTTCACTGGGGATTGGTCGCCAGGCTGTCGACGACGGCACGCTCAGCCCCGGCGAGACCGTGGTTCTGCGGCTTGTCTACGGTCCGGCGCAAATCCGTTGGCAGCCGGCAGCAGTGGCAGCCGGGAGGGTCTTTGGCATACGCAACGAGACCGTCCGGCTCGAGCCTCTCACCCTTCAGTGGCCGGAGCCGCTTCCGCTCATGATCACCGTGAGCGGCAAACTGAAGATTAATCAGGACGAATACCGCCGCGTGACCACCCATGCCAGCTACGTGTCGGCACTGCATGCGCCGCCGCTGATGCTGCAATCCGTGCCGGGCCCCGCCGGACAACCGGCGTCGGTAGCCTTCGCAGCCGCCCGAGATGTGCGCGTTGTGCCGGCTGCTCTGCCGCTGGACCTCACTTTCCAGGACGCCCTTAGCCCGTATCCGCCGCTTAAACCCATGTACCGCTTGCTGGCCGGCTTCTTAGGGTGTGTCGTCAAAGTAAGGTAGTGGTGGTAAGCTGAGGTAGTAACCAATGTAGCAGGATGGGAGCTATGTCAGCAACAGCCGCAGCGCCGGCGCACCGCCGCCACGATATTTCCGACCGGGCGTGGGAGGTATTGGCGCCTCTTTTGCCCGGCGGCCAGGGCAAGACCG